>NZ_JBFUGN010000388.1:0-5350 GCF_056402895.1 Rhizobacter sp. P3_B12
GGTGAAGACATGTTCGGTGTTGTGGGTGGTGAAGACATGTTCGGTGTTGTGGGTGACGCCCGGCGCGTAGCGGTGCGCCCAGGCCGGCAGGATCTCGTAGACGTGCTGCCGGCCGAGGTCGCGCAGCCGATCGGCCGGCACGGCCGCCGAGCCGACCACGATGCCCGTCTCCTCGGCGACCTCGCGCCACGCGGTGTCGCGCAGCGGTTCGGCCGGCGACGCGCGCGAGCCGGTCACGCTCTGCCAGCCGCGCGACGCATCGTTGCGCTCCAGCAGCAGCACCTCGCGCTGCGGTGAATGGATCAATACCAGCACCGACTCCGGCAGTTTCATGCCGTGAAGGATAGCGGCTCGGCGCGGCCGGCCCGTGTCGGCAGATGCCTCGCCGCCGGGTCGGGCAAACTCCCGCCCCATGCCCAGCCTCACCGCCTTGAAAAACAAGCTCTCGCAGCGCCGCAAGCTGCGCCGCCCGACCGGTTTCCGGTTCGCGATCGCCGACACCCTCGGCCAGCTGAACCCGACGCACTGGGACGCCGCCACCGCGGGGCACTCGTGGTTCTTCAGCCGCGACTACCTGGGTGTGCTGGAAACCGCCCCGCCGGACTGCCTGTCGCCGCGCTACGCGCTGATCAGCGATGCCGACGGCCCGGTGGCCGCGGTCGTGATGCAGTGGGCCGAGCTGGAGCGTGACCGCCTGCGCCCCACGCCGGGCCGGGTGGCACCGGCCGACGGCAAGCGGGCCCGGCTGAAGCAGTTCCTCGGCCGCGCCGCCGCGGGCAGCGGCAGCGCGGTGGCCACGCGGCTCAGCGAACGGGTGCTGGTGTGCGGCAACCTGCTGAGCTACGGCATGCATGCGGTGGCGATGGCGCCGGATGTCGACCCCGAGGCGCTGTGGCCGGCCGTGGCCGAGGTGCTGTACCGCGTGCGGCGCGCCGAGAAGCTGGCCGGCCAGGCGGGCTTCGTGATGATCAAGGACGCCACCGACCGCGAGACGCCGGCGCTGCGCGTGCTGGAAGGCCTGTCGTACCGCAGCGTCGAGACCGAGCCGAACATGGTGCTTGCGCTGCCGCCGGCCTGGAAGACACACGACGACTACCTGGCGAGCCTCGCGTCGAAATACCGCAGTGCGGTGAAGAACCAGATCATGGAGCCGGTGCGCCAGGCCGGCCTCGCGCTGCGCGTGTTCGAGGTGGACGAGGCCCTGCAGGCGCGCATGCACGCGCTCTACCTGCAGGTGCACGAGAACGCGAGCCTGCGGCCGTTCACGCTGCATCCCGGCTACTTCGGCGCGCTGGCGCGGGCGGCCGGCGAGCGGCTGCGCTGCAGCGGCGTGTTCGACGGCGACACGCTGCTCGGCTTCATCGCGACGCTGAAAGACAACGGCGTTGCAGTCGCCTACCACATCGGCTTCGACCGCCAGGCCGCCGAGACGCATCCGCTGTACCTGCGGCTGCTGCACGCGAGCATCGCCGAGGCGATCTCGATGGGGGCGAGCGAGCTGTCATTCGGCCGCACCGCGCTCGACCCGAAGGCACGGCTGGGCGCCAGGCCGCAGCCGATGCAGGTGTGGGTGCGTCACCGCCAGCCGGTGATCAACCAGATCACGCGGCGCATGCTCGGGCTGCTGCGCCACGAAGAAGCGCCGGACCGCAATCCGTTCAAGGCGGCGCCGCGCGAGGGCTGAGCCGGGGCCCTATCCCTTGCCGCCGGTCTTCACCGCCACCGCCGGCGGCAGTTCCTTGGCCTGCAGCATGCGCACCTGCGTCACCAGGTGGTTGTGCGCATCGAGGAACGCGGCGGCGATCACCTTGCCCTCGTTGCTGTTGCTCCAACCGGCACCGGCCGCACCGCCCAGCTTGCCAAGCACCAGGCCGCCCATGCCGAGGTCGGTGACGCGCACCGAGCCGGTCGATGCGGCCAGCTGCTCGGTGGTCTCGTTGTCGGTCAGCAGCAGCGCGACCTGCGCTTCCTTCAGCTTGACGCTGTCGGCCACGCCGACGAACTTGTTCAGCACCGGGATCATCCCGAGGATGCCGCCGATCTCGCGCCCGGCGTTCTGCTCGCTGAAGGTGAGGCTGGGCGTCAGCGTGTACTGCGCCTCGTAGCCCTTGCCCTTGGCCACCGTGCCGTTCTGGCGCAGCACGCCGGCGTTCTTCAGCTCCTGCTCCTGCACCGTGGCGCGCAACCCGGCCGAGCGATCGACCACGCGGAAGCAGCCGCTCTGCTGCGCCAGCAGCCGGATCAGCGGCACCGGCGACTGCGGCAGGTTGTGACCCGACACCATCGTGTAGCCGTTGGGGTTCTCGACCAGCGCGAGCGTCGCGACGGGCGCATCGCATTTCACCAGCTCGCGCGCCGCGGCACTGGCACCCGCCGGGCCGGCCGACCCGGTCACCACCGACCCGCCCTGGCCGAGTTCGGCGCCCTGTTTGCCGCAGGCAGCGAGCAGCACCACCGCGATGGCCGTGAGGCCGGCCGCGCAAACGCGATTCATGGAAATCCTTTCGACCAGGGTGAAGAGCGGGGCCGATGATGCCATCGCAACATTTCGTTACCACACAGCGACACGACCGCACACATCGACCGTTGATCGCCCTTTTGTTCCGTTGGCTCTGCAAATTCTCTGCAAAGTTGCTGACCAAGCTCTCGCCTCGATCGAACCGGTCGCGTGCCCCCCGGGGCTCGCCCTCTTCCCCCACGAGCGAGAGACGCCATGAACACTGCACCTCCGAGACTTGCCTCCCCCGTCATTTCCGGATTGCGCCGATGGGTGCTGCCGGCATTGTCCAGCCTGCTGCTGGCCGCCTGCGGCGGCGGTGGCGGTGGAGCGAGCGGCGACACGTCGGGCTCGACGGCAGTGGTCGAGTCGGCCCCGGCCGCCGTCACCGACGTGACGGCGGTGGCCAGCAGCGACAGCGCGATCGTGCTGAGCTTCAAGGTCTCGAACCCGCAGAACGTCACCGCCTTCGAAACCGTCTGCAGCGGCAATGGCTCGCTGGTGACGGTTCGCAGCGCGTCCAGCGGCACCGCCACCGACACCGTCACCGTGACCGGCCTGACGAACGCGTCGAGCGCCAGTTGCACGGTCAGCGCGATCAACAGCAGCGGCGCCAGCAGCGCGTCGAGCCCGGTGCAGGCGACGGCCGGCTCGACGGCACCGACACCCAGCGCCCCGGGCGTGCTGCGCATGGACGGCGCATCGACCTCGGCCGTGATCACCTTCTCGGAGTCCACCATCAGCGGCGGCGCGGCCGTCAGCGCGTACGTGGGCATCTGCGTCGGCCCGGACAAGGCGTCCTACAGCTACGCCGCCGCGAGCCCGATCACTGTCCTCGGGCTGACACCCGACCTGCCGTACACCTGCTGGGTCAGCGGCTTGAACGCCCAGGGCTCCGGCAAGGCCTCGGCCGCCTCGGTGGTGACGCCGAAGGCCGCCACCGCGGTGGCCGCCGATGCACCGGCCGCGCCGACCGGCGTCAGCGTGGCGCGCGGGGCCGGCTCGGCCACCGTCAGCTTCTCGACCGGCACCGCTGCTGCCAGCGCCTCCAAGCGGCGCGCGCAGGGCGTGGCCACGGTGTCGGGCACGCTGTACCGCGCGACCTGCCGCAAGGGCGACAACGTGGTCAGCGTCGAATCGACCTCCAGCCCGATCACCGTGCCGCAGCTGACCAACGGCGCGGGCTATGTCTGCAGCGTCACCGTCACGACGACGGCCGGCACCAGCGCCGACTCGACCGCGTTGGATGTCATCCCCAGCACGGTGCCCGACGCGCCGGTGCTGACCGCGCTGAACGCGGGCGACACGACTGCCACGCTGAGCTTCACCGCACCCGCCGGCGACGGCGGTGCAGCCATCACCCGCTACCACGCGAGCTGCACCTCCGACACGCTGGCGGCGGCAGCCGATGCCTCGAGCGCGGGCACGGTCGTCGTCGCGGGCCTGGTCAACAACAGCACCTACAGCTGCAGCGTTGCGGCGGTGAACGTGGCCGGCACCGGTGCGGCGTCGAATGCGATGAACGTGACGCCGGTCGCATCGACGGTGCCAGCGAACGGCAGCGTCGCCAGCGCACCGCAGACGGTGCAGGCCAGCGCCGCCAACGGCAGCGCGGTGATCAGCTTCGCCGCGGTCACCGACAGCGCCTCGCCAGTGCTTGACTTCACGGCCACCTGCACGGCGTCCGGCGGCCAGCAGGTCAGCACGACCGGCACCAGCTCGCCGATCACCGTGAGCGGGCTGGCGAACGGCAGCACCTACAGCTGCAGCGTCACGGCACGCAACGAGAACGGCATCAGCCCGGCCTCCGGCGCGCAGAGCGTGACGCCGGCCGTGACCGCGCCGGCCACCCCGACGCTGATCAGCGTGACGCCGGGCGATTCGGCGATCTCGGTGGCCTTCACCGCCGGATCGGACGGCGGCGCCGCGGTGACCGCGTTCACCGCCACCTGCGGCGACAAGACCGGCAGCGGCCTGGCGAGCCCGGTGACGGTCAGCGGGTTGACCAACGGCCAGATCTACGCTTGCTGGGTGACGGCCACCAATGTGGTCGGCACGAGCGACAAGTCGAACACGCGCGACACCAGGCCGAGCACGGTGCCGCAAGCTCCGACGGACGTTTCGGCGACCGCCGGCAACGCGTTCATCACGCTGAGCTACACCGCGCCGCTCGACAACGGCGGCGCGGAGATCCTCGGCTACACCGCGACGTGCCGGCACGGCGACGACAACGACCTCTACATTGCAACATCAGCCACGAGCACGAGCACCAGCATCACCGTCTCGAATCTGGTCAACGACACGTCCTACGACTGCACGGTGACGGCAGACAACACTGCGGGTGCCAGTGCGGCCTCGGCGACAGTGAATGCCACTCCTGCCGCGACCATCGTAGAGACGGCACCGGATGCGGCGACCAACCTGAATATGTCTGTCGGCAACGAGACGCTGACAGTCACCTTCGACCGACCGGGCACCGACCTTGGCGACGTCAGCTATGCGCTGATCTGCTCGCCGGGGAACATCAACATGAAAGCCATCAACGGGTGGGCGATGGCGACCGACCTGCAGAACGGCACGACATACACCTGCATCGTGCGGGCCACGAGGGGGACGAAGAGCACGGATCCGGGGGGCTGTCAGGATTTCTGTGTGCGAGGCGGTTGAGATGAATTGGCTATTGGCCGACTCGCTTATCGACTGCCGTGCGCCGGCAGTGTGAATCGCTCTTCGTAGACCACAGCGAATTGGTTCATCGCGGGGCGCCACTCCTTGGCTGCGCGTCCCCAGTCAGCCGTGATGTTGCGCAGTGCCAGCCAGATCAGCTTGGTGGCCGCGTCGTCGCTGGGGAAG
>NZ_JBFUGN010000389.1:0-5346 GCF_056402895.1 Rhizobacter sp. P3_B12
GCCAGGGGCAAWGACCGCACTGGCCGGCGAGCCCCAGCCTCCCCACCCGCGCCTTCGCCCGACAAGAAAGATCAACTAGCGGCCAGCAACAACAGCCGAACGAGGCGCACACCGGTACGTCCCCCGCCCGGCCTCCTTCGCCTCATACAACGCCTTGTCAGCCAGCGCCATCAACGAACCCTCGGTGCTGTCGTCGCCTTCGTAGAACGAGATCCCGATGCTCGTCGTCACGCGCAATGAATGGCCCAGCACCCGCTGCTCCGCCGAGATCGCCGCCAGGATCTTGCGGGCCAGGAAGTGCGGCTCGTCCACCGTGTTCAGGCCCTCCAGGATCACGACGAACTCGTCGCCCGCCAGCCGCGCCACCGTGTCGGTCTTGCGCACGCTCRCCACCAGCCGCTGCCCGAAGGTCTTCAGCACCTCGTCGCCGCCCGCATGGCCCAGCGTGTCGTTGATGCCCTTGAACTTGTCGATGTCCATGAACATCAGCGCCATCGGCCGGCCACTGCGCCGGCAACGCGACATCGCCTCCGAGAAGCGCTCCTCGAACTGCCGCCGGTTCGCCAGGCCCGTCAGCGCATCCACCCGCGCCAGCGTCTGCAGCTGGCGCTCGAATTCCTTCTGCGCCGAAATGTCGTTGGTCAGGCTGTACACGCCGATCACCTGGCCCTGCGCGTCGCGGTGCGGCAGGTAGTTCACCTGGAAATGCCGCGGCCCCTGCCCCAGCACCGCCACCGTCTCGAACTGCACCGTCTCGCCACGCAACGCCCGCTCGATCTGCCGCTGCCGCAGCGCCATCACCTTCGGCGGCAACACGTCCTGCATGCGCCGCCCCAACGCATCGGCCACCGGGATGCCCGTCCAGGCCTCGAACACCGGGTTGCAGAACTGGAAACGCAGGTCGGTATCGACATACGTGATCAACGCCGGCACGTTGTCGGTGATCGTGCGCAGCCGCGCCTCGCTCGCGGCCAGCTGCGCCTGCGCCTGGTGGCGCTCGGTGATGTCCATCACCATGCCGTAGACACCGGCGACGCTGCCGTCCGGCCGCCGCTCGGGCACGTACTCGACCAGGTGGTGGTGCTCGCGGCCGAGCCAGTGACCGTGCCGCTCGTAGCGCACGCGCTCGCCGCGCAGCGCGGCCTCGATGTGCGGCGCGATCGAGGCAGACACCTCCGCCCCGAGCACGTCCTGCATGCGCTCGCCGATCATCGCCTTCGGGTCCAGGCCCACCATCGGCAGGTAGCACGCGTTCGCGAACTGGTAGCGCAGCTCCGCATCGACATGGAACACCAGCGCCGGCAGGTTGTCCGACACCATCTGCAGCCGGCGCTCGCTGCGCGCCAGCCGCTGCGCCAGCGGCAGCACATGCGAGCGCAACAGCCACGCCCCCACCACCACCAGCACCACCAACAGACCCGTCAGCAGGCGCAGCCGCGAGCGGATGTAGCCGAACAGCTCGCCGCTGTCGGTCTTGATCACCAATCCCAGGTTGACGCCGCGCAGCGGGGCATAGCCGGCCTGCACCGGCACGTCGCGCAGGTCGCGCACCGAATCGGAGCCCGACATGCCGAGCAAGGCCTTCGAGATCGGCAGGAAGGGCTGGCCATCCGGCTGGTAGATCGCGATGTGGCGACCCGCCTCGTAGAAGCGGCTCGGCAGGCACACCGCGTCGTCGTCGATGCGCGCACACAACAGCGCATCGGTCGAATCGTCGCCGTGCTGCAGGTCGTACAACAGCCCCGTCAGCACGCCCAGCCGGCGCTCCAGCATCAGGCCGCCGACGCGCTCGCCGTTGCGCTCGACCGGCAGCTCGCTGTGCAGCACCAGCCCGTCGTCCCACAGCAGCGTCGAATGGCCATCGCCCAGCGGCAGCGCCACCGGAGCCACACGCAGCCGCGACGATCCCGCCTCCAGCAACGATTCGTCGCGCCCGTTCTGCACGCGCAGCGCGCTGAAATCCTGGCCCAGCACGCTCGATGCCAGCTCACGCAGGTCGTCGAAGGCCTGCGCATCGGTCGGCTTCACGGCCAGCTGCGCCAGCGCCCGCTGCAGCGCGAGCTGGCGCGACACGCTCTCGGCAATCTCGATCTCCTGCTTCAGGCTGTGCGCGAAGGCGCCGGCATGGCCGCGCGCCGCGGTCTCCAGCCCATCGGCCACCGTCATCTTGTAGGCGCGCTGCATCAGCGCGAAGCCCGCCACGCCCGACACCACCGCCACCACGCCGAGCACGCCGACGGCGGTGCGCGTGATGCGGTCTTCCGGGCGCTCACCGGTCGATTCGCCGGCCAGCAGGCTCGACCACAAGGCCAACCCCAGCACCACCAGCATCGCCATCACGGCCGCCGACATGCTGTTGAACGCCAGCAGCTTGTACATCGCCTGCAGGTCGAGCACGTAGCCAGCCAACGCCGACAGCCCGACCGCCAGCGTGCCGTACACGCTGCATGACACCAGCAGGCCGCGCCAGCGCAGCGCCGGCCAGTGCTGCAGCCCCAACGCCAGCCCGGCGAACAGGAATCCGAGGCAGGTGTTCGGCGCCAGGCGCCCCGGGTGGGACGAGCTCGTCTGCAGCGCGCTGTGCAGCGCCGGCAGGTCGATCCCCAGGTCCACCCCGCCCAGTTGCTCGGCCAGCACCAGCACGGGCAGTCCTGTCAGGAAYGCCGCGCACCAGGCCAGCCGGCGCGACGGCACGCGCGGATCGCTCCACAGCGCGAGCGCGGCCACCACGCCCAACAGGCCGGCGTTGAGACTGGCCGGCACGGCATTCAGGAACAGCCGCGCCAGCTCGACGCTCCCGCTGAGCACGCCGGCCACCACGCAGACGCCGACGCCGGCCAGCCACAGGGCGGCCAGGCGATGGAGCGGTACGCGGGGGAGGATCGACATGGCGGCAACGGTGCGCCGCCACGCGGAGCTTTGCCGGATATCGGCGCCGTCAACCGGATTCTTGAGCGCCCGGCAGCGGCAACACCGCCGCGTCGGCCACCGCGAAGACCCGCTCCCCCGGCGCCGGCCGGATCGTCTTCAGCCCGGTGAACGCACCGAAGGCCGGCAGCACGCCGACGCGCGCGCCGAACCAGAAGCACGGCAGCCGAACGTGATCGTGCGGCCGCCCGCCCAGCACGATGCCCGGATGCAGGTGGCCCGCCAGCACGTAGGCGCCGTCGTGCGCCACCGGGTGGTGGCACAGCGCCAGGCCGTCGACGCGCAGCGGCTCGTCGACGACCTCCATGCGCGCCCAGGCGGGCGGGTCGCCGGCATGCGCGTCATGGTTGCCGCGCACCAGCGTCAGATGCAGGTCTGCGTGCTGCTCGCGCCATTGCGCGAGCGCGCCCAGCGTCGAGGCCGCGTGCGCATGCACCGAGTGCAGGAAATCGCCGAGGAACACGATGCGCCGCGCGCCGTGCCGCTCGACCAGCTCGCTCAGCCGCGACAGCGTCTCGGTGGTCGTCGCCTCCGGCACCGGCACGCCGAGCCGTCGAAACGACACCGCCTTGCCGAGGTGGGCATCGGCGACGAGCAAGGCGTGTTGCGCCGGCCACCAGGCGGCTTTCTCCGGCAGCAATGCGAGGCGCTGGCCGCCGACGTCCGTCGTGACCATGGCCGTGTGGAAAGAAGGGGCCGGCGTCAGCCGACCAGCAGGCGCAGCGCGGCGTCCAGGTGCTCGGTCGGCACGCGCTTGAAGCCCGAGCGCGCATAGCGCTGCAGGCGGCCGACCGCGAAACCGGTCAGCACCGAGGACTGCGCATTCGCATCGACCGTCGGCGTCGACGAGCCGGCCGCTTCGGCGGCGCTGCGCAGGCTCTGGCGCAGCTGCGATTCGATGCGGTCGAAGAACTGGTTCATGCGGGCGACCAGGCGCTCGTTCTCGAACACCAGTGCATCGCCCACCATCACGCGCGTCATGCCGGGGTTCTTCTCGCCGAACTGCAACAGCACGGTGAGGATCTTCTGCGCCTGCACGACACCGCTCGTCTCGCGCTCGGTGATCTGGTTGACCAGCGTGAACACGCTCTGCTCGATGAACTCGATCAGGCCCTCGAACATCTGCGCCTTGCTCGCGAAATGGCGGTACAGCGCCGCTTCGGAGACATCGAGCTTGCCGGCCAGCGCCGCCGTCGTGATGCGGTCGGCGCCCGGCTGCTCCAGCATGTGGGCCAGCGTCTGCAGGATCTGCACGCGGCGCTCGCCCGGCTTCGGGCGCTTGCGGCCCGTCGGCTCGGCCACCGCGTCGGCTGCCACCTCGGGACTGGTGTCTTCGGGGATGGCAGGGGTGTCGGTCATCGCGGCAGTCGAAGTTGTCACTACAGGGTATGGAGCTTGTTCAGCGATCGAATTCTTGCATACACATAGGGGGGCTTACGGCAAGGGTGAACGCCAACTTCTGTGCTGTTGTTCGCAACTTTGGCCGTCTTCAGGTAGCGCTGCATCCACGCCGTGCGCATGCCGATGCGGTGCGCCGCCTTCTGGTGCGCCAGCGTGTCCTCGACCAGCACGCAGCGCCGCGGCGCCACCTTCAGCCGCACCGCGACCTGGCGCAGCATGCGGGCGTCGGGTTTCGGGCGCAGGTCGCCGAACATCGTCATCTCGTCGATGCTGATCACGCCGTCGAATACGTCGGTGAGACCGAGCGCCCGCAGCACGCGCAGCGCGTACGACCGCGGGGCGTTCGTCAGCAGGATCTTGCGGCCGCGCAGGCGGCGCAGCGCGGCGCGGTCGTGCGCATGGGTGCGCAGGCGGTCCTCGAGGCCGGGCAGGCGGTGCGTCTCCTCGAGGAAGTGGCGCGCGTCGACGCCGTGGTGGCGCACCAGGCCGAGCAGCGTCGCGCCGTAGCGGTCCCAGTAGCGCTGGCGCAGCGCCGACGCATCGGCCGTCGACAGCCCCAGGTGCGCGACGATGTAGTCGGTCATCGCCTGGTTGGTCGGGCCGAACGCGGCATGGGAGGCGTCGTGCAGCGTGTTGTCCAGGTCAAACAACCAGACCCTGGCATCCCGGCGTCCGCTCATTCGGCCAGCTCGTCGAGGATCGGGCAATCGGGCCGCTGGTCGCCATGGCAGCAGCTCGCCAGGCTCGACAGCGTGCGCTTCATCGCCTCCATCTCGGCGATGCGGCGATCGAGGTCGGCGATGTGGGTGAGCGCGATGCGCTTCACGTCGGCGCTAGCGCGCCGCCGGTTCTGCCACAGCTTCAGCAGCTCGCCGATCTCGGCCATGCCGAAGCCGAGGTCGCGGGCGCGCCGGATGAAGCGCAGCGTGTGCACCTCCTTGTCGCCGTACTGGCGGTAGCCGGCATCGGTGCGACCGACCGGCGGCAGGAGCCCCAGCGATTCGTAGTGCCGCACCA
>NZ_JBFUGN010000390.1:0-5345 GCF_056402895.1 Rhizobacter sp. P3_B12
CGACACCGGCGTTCAGCACGCGGGCGGCAGTCAGCGGGTCGGTGCGGCCGAGGGCGACCAAAGTCACTTCGGGATTCAGCCAGTTGCGGCGCCAGTCGACGAGCGCGCTGCAATCGGTGGCCGGGTCGTCGACGTCGACGACGATCAGTCCATGGTCGTCGCGCTTGATGCCGCGCAAGAGCGTACCGGTGGACGCGTAGACCTCGCACTGGAAACCGGCGCACTCCAATGCGGTCCGCACGACCAGTTGCGTGTCTTTGTCTTCGATCAACAAGGCTGCTTTGTTCACGAGACTCCCCTATGTGTTCAATGATGTCTGACGGTCTCGTTCCGCAAGCCATGTGCCACGAAGCGATGTATGGCTGTGCGACGGCCCCGCCGCTTGCAAGCGGTTTCAAATTGACCTGCAAGTGCTTGATTCGTCGTGGCGCGCCCTGGAAATGAACGGGCGTGCCAAGGCTCGCCCGATGCGCATCCGACAGTGGACGCGTGGGCGGGCGAATCAAGTTTGAGAAGAACGCGAGGGGGGCTCTCTCACGACTRCGACAGTCGTCGAACGTCGCGCTGCGCGACCGTTTCGCGTGGACTAACGATGCCCGCGGGCAGGGCTTCGGATGCCACCCGCAATTCGTGCGCCGAAGGTCGCGCCTTCGGACACGAGGGGCTCATCCTTCATGAGCACGGCGGTCGATGTCGGCGAAGCGCACGCGCAAGGGAGTATCGGGAATCGCCTCAGCCTGCCGGATCCGTGCTCGGATCCTTGTACGCCGACGGGTCCACCGCCAGCGCCTTCAGCTTGCGGTACATCGTCGCCGGCGTCAGCGAGAGCTCGGCGCAAGCCGCCTTCACCGAACCGCCGTGGCGGCGCAGCGCTTCTTCGAGCAGGCTGCGCTCGATCATCGCGACCGATTCGTCGAACGAGCGCGGCGCCGACGCCGTCGGCTCGCCGTCGACGAAGATCGGCAGGCCGAGGATCAGGCGCTCGGCGCAGGCCTTCAGCTCGCGCACGTTGCCCGGCCAGCGCGACGCGAGCAGCGCCTGGTGCTGGTCCGGCGTCAACGACGGCACCGGCATCTGGAAGCGCAGGCTCGCCTGCTGCACGAAGATCTGGAACAGCCCGAGGATGTCGCCCAGCCGGTCGCGCAGCGCCGGGAYCTTCAGCGAGGCCACGTTGAGCCGGTAGAACAGGTCGGGCCGGAACTCGCCCTTCTTCGCCAGGTCTTCCAGGCTCACCTTGGTCGCCGCGACCACGCGGAAGTTCACCGGGATCGGCTTGTTGTTGCCCAGGCGCTCGATCTCGCGCTCCTGGATCACGCGCAGCACCTTGGCCTGCAGCGCGAGCGGCATCGCCTCGATCTCGTCGAGGAACAGCGTGCCGTCCTTCGCGTGCTCGATCTTGCCGATGCGCTGCTTGCCCGCGCCGGTGAAGGCGCCGGCCTCGTGGCCGAACAGCTCGCTCTCGAACAGGCTCTCGGGGATGGCCGCGCAGTTCAGCGCGACGAAGTTGCCGCTGCGCCGGCCGAAATCGTGCAGGCAGCGCGCGACCAGCTCCTTGCCCGTGCCGGTCTCGCCGTGGATCAGCACGTCGACCGGGGTCGGCGCCAGGCGCAGGATCAGGTCGCGCAGCTCGCGCACCGGCGCCGCGTCGCCGCGCACGATCTGGTCGATGCCGGACGACTCGGCCAGCCGCGTCTTCAGCTGCCGGTTCTCCTGCACCAGCCGGTACTGGTCGGCCGCGCGCTGCATCACCGCCAGCAGGCGCTCGCGGCTGAACGGCTTCTCGAGGAAATCGTAGGCGCCCGAGCGGATCGCCTGGATCGCGGTCGGGATGTCGCCATGGCCGGTCATCAGCACGACCGGCAGGTCGGCATCCTTCTCGCGTGCGCGCTGCAGCACGAACAGGCCGTCGGCCTTCGGCAGCCGCAGGTCGGTCAGCACGGCAGCCGGCGCCACCGCGGCCATCTGCTCCATCGCCGATTCGGCGTCCTCGAACAGGCTGACCTCGTAGCCGGCCAGCTCCAGCGCACGCTTCACGCTGACGCGAAAGGCCTCGTCGTCCTCGATCACCAGCACGCGCGTCACCGGCGTGGAGGCGGGGCCGGCGGCTTTGGCGGGGTCTTGCATGGTCTTGTCGGGGATCGAGGGCTTCACGTGTCGTTCGGTCGATGCAGGCAATGCGGCGATCGTAGCGCCCTGCCGGACCCTTGCACGGGCGGCCGCGGGCAACTTCGCGCCGTCATGCGCGGCTTCGCACCGGGCCACCGCCGGCCCGGCCCGGCGGCCCTACCGTTGCGGCCAACGACGCCACTGCTGCAAGGAACCCGCATGCCTCCGATCAATCCGCTGTTGCTGAAGAGCAGCGCCCAGGCGCTCGGTCGCGTGGCCCAGCAGGTCGTCAAGGCAGCGCCCGGCCTGGCCGAAAAGGCGACGGGCGCGTCGCGCCTCGCCTCGAAGACGATGAGCGGATTGAGCGGGCTGAGCGAACGCCTGCCCTCGAAGCTGCCGAGCGCCGCGACGCTGCAACAGGGCCTCTCCGGCCTGCGCCCGCGCCTGCAGAACGCATCGCTGCTCGGGCAGATGGGCCGGCTCGGAGAGGGGGTGGCGCAGCTGTCGCAACTGGCGCAGATGCTGCCGACAGGCTCGACGGGACCGGCGGCACCGACCCGGCCCACGGAACCCACGGAACCCGCGAAACCCACGAAGCCCACGACACCGACCGCGAACCCCGGACACATCCCGCCGGGCCCGTTCGGCGCGATCCGCGATGCGGCGCACTCCGCGCTGAAAGGCCCGATGGCCGTCGCAGTGCGCGGCTCGGACCGCGCCTCGCGCGTGGCCGGCGAATTCCTGCAGGCGCTGCACGACATCGAGGGCAGCGCGCTGTACCAGAACTTCGCGCCGCCCCTGGTGAACCAGATGCTCGGCGAGGCCAGGACGGGCCTGCAGGCGATCCACGACATGATCCAGCGCTTCCAGTCCGGCCTCGGCCAGCTGGACACCGCGCTGCAGCCGGCGCCGTCCGGCGCGAAGCCGCCGCCGCTGCCCCCGAGGCCGACCACCCCGAAGCCGAGCGCCACCCTGCCGGCCTCGGCCTCGTCATCCGCCACGTCTTCCGACTTCTTCTCCGCGCAATCGACCCTGCCGAGCGCGCCGACCGCCTCGACCACCGGACCCACGACATGACCCTGCACGCCACCCCCGCCAGGAATGACCTCGCCTTCGACGACACCGCGTTCGGCGAACTGCGCGACGAAGCCGTGCGCCGCTTCGAGGCGCTGGTCGACCGCGTGACGGACGGGCTGATGAGCGACCCGCTCGACAACAGCCCGGCGCATGACCGCGAGGCCTGCCGGCTGGCTGCGATCGCGCTGCTGGCCGAGGCCAACCGCTCCGCGTTCGGGGCGGATTCTCTCGTCGCGCAGGTGCTGGCCGGACCGCCCGCGTCATGAGGTCAGTTCGTCAACTGATACATGAGCGATACCGACCACGCCTGCACCAGCCCGGCCGCCTGCAGAAACTCCCCGATACCCTCCTCGTTCGCGTTCGAGCCCATCAGCGCGCGCACCTCTCCGGCGTTCGTCTTCACCCTCTCGAAGTCGCCCCTCTCCAGCGCCTGTCCAAGTTGAAGGGTCTGCGCGACATGAATGATCGCGCAGCACTGCTGCACGCTGATCCGGACCAGTTCATGCAGGATCAGGCTTTCCGCGCACAGTGACTGCGGGCCCTTCGTCACATCCAACGGGTTCGCACCGGACAGGCTGTGCAACGAGGCCAGCGCCACGATGCATATCTGCACGGATGGCCGCGGGCGCCTCTCGATCTCCTCGCAAAAGACGGCGTGGACATCGGCAAGCAGCGACTCGTGGCCTCGAAAGGCCATCGCCAGCAGACTCCGGCAGGTGATGGGGCAGACCGCGCACAAGGTCGCCATCTCCATCACGTGCTTCACGACCAATGAGCGGCCGTCGCGAGTCGGGCACATCGCCAAGCCGCCGAGGGCGCTCCGCGCCGCCTTGACCACGGTCAGGCCGTGCAGGATTCCCGCCGGCTGCAAGGGGAAGTCCGCCTTCAGGTAGCTCGCGACAAACAGCTCTGCGCACTCCTGCGGCATCTCCAGCAGGGTGATCGCCTCCAGAACCTGCCAATGCTCGGTCTCGAAGGAGAATATTCCTCTGCGCTGGCCGATCGGCAGGCTGCCGATGCAGGTGCGGACAGCGGCCTCGCGCTCCGCAGTGGACTTCGACGCGTCATTCATGACCGACCAGAGTTGCTCGATCGGGTGGACCGACGAGTCTTCGCTCGAGTCCTCGAACGCTTCGGTGTCCGACGAACTCGCCGGCGGCGATCTCGGCGGAGATTGGGGGGGCGATCGCGCAGGCGATTGCGTCAGCGGCGAGGCCCTCCTGGGTGACAAGTCAGACGCTGTTCGTTTCATGTCGTGCTCCTTCCACGCCGCTTGAGTGGGGCCGCACGGCAAATCGTTCCATCACGGGGACGGAACTACAAACTCCCCGGCACCGTCGTCGGATCCTCCAGCGGCAGCCGCACGTCGAACACCGCGCCGCCGGCGCTGCCGTTGCGCGCGCGCAGGTCGCCGCCCATCTCGCGCATCACGTCGCGCGACAGCGCGAGGCCCAGGCCCAGCCCGCGCCCCGCCGCCTTGGTCGAGAAGAACGGCTGGAACAGCCGCTCCAGCACCGGCGGCGCGAGTCCCGGGCCGTTGTCGGTGACGCTGAGCACGACGAACTCGCCGTCGATCGCGCAAGCGAACTCGATGCGGCGCGCCTGCACCGGCTCCAGCACGTCGAGCGCGTTGTTGACGAGGTTCGCGATCACCCGCACCAGCTGGCCCTCGAAGCCATGCGCCAGCGCATCGTCGAAGCCGATCTCGATCTCGCACGGCGTCTGCACCAGCCGCGAGCGCAGCATGCCCAGCGCCTCGAGCACCGCCTGGCGCAGGCTCAGCTGCTGCACCTGCGCGGTCGAGCGCGCCGGAAAGGCGGCGAGCTGCGCGGTCAGGTCGGTCAGCCGGGTCGACAGCTTCAGCATCGTGCGCATGTTCGCCATCACCTCGGCCGTCTCGCCGCTGTCGATCAGCTCCAGCGCCGTCTCGGCGACCAGCCGGATCGACGCCATCGGCTGGTTCAGCTCGTGGTTGATGCTCGCGACCAGGTGGCCGACGTTGGACAGCCGCTGCGCATAGGCCAGCGTCTGCTCGGTGCTGCGCAGCACCTGCTCGGCATCGCGGTCGAGCGCCAGCATCTCGGCGCGCAGCGCGATCGCCTCGCGCTGCTGCTCGGCGGCCACGCGCGAGCCTTCGGCGTAGGCCTCGTAGGCGCCGGGGT
>NZ_JBFUGN010000391.1:0-5342 GCF_056402895.1 Rhizobacter sp. P3_B12
ACCTGGTGACCGTCCGCGACAAGGGCGACCACAGCATGGTGTACCTGAATCAGCTGCAGCAGTGCGTCGCGAGCAGCAGGGCCGCACAGCGCCACGCCGAGTTGATCGTCGAGCACTGGCGAGAGCGCGAAGTGATGCGCCTGGGCTCGACGATGGCCGACGTGATCCTGCGCGGGGCGCACGATGCGAAGGGCAAGCCGCAGCCGGTCGACCAGCTCATCGACCAGATGATCACGAAGCTGATGGCACTGAACGCGGTGGCCGAGCGCAACGAACCGCGCGACATCAGCGAGCTGGTCGTGAGCTTCGTTGACGACCTGACCGAGCGCTACGAGGGCAAGCAGACCACCATCCTGACCGGGCTGAAGGATCTGGACCACTGCACCGCTGGCGGCGGCCGGCCGGGCGAACTGTGGGTGATCGGTGCCAGACCGAGCATGGGGAAGACGGCCGCATGCCTGACGCTGAGCCGCAACGTGGGCCGCAAGCACCAGGTGCTCATGCTGACCCAGGAAGACAGCCTGAACTCGCTGACCGCGCGTCAGGTGGCCGCCGCTGGCCGCGTGAACCTCGCTGACCTGCGCAATCCGCAGCGGGCACCGGAGAGCATGTGGGAAGGCGTCACCGAGGGCGTCGATGCGCTCGGGAAGCTGCATATCGCGATGGACGATCAGGCGGCGCTGAGCATCATGGATGTGCGCCGCAAGATCCAGCAAGTGAAACGCCGGCACAAGCGGCTGAGCCTCGTGATCATCGACTACCTCCAGCTGATGGAGGGCGACGGCGACAACCGCAATCAGGAGCTGGGGAAGATCGCCAACGGCCTGAAGCGCGCGGCGAAGGAACTCGGCGTGTGGATCGTGCTGCTGTCGCAGCTGAACCGCGAGGCGGAGAAGCAGAACCGGGCGCCCATCATGAGCGACCTGCGCGACAGCGGCGACATCGAAGGCGCGGCCGACCTGATCGGGCTCCTGCACCGCGAGCATCGGCGCAACCCGACYGAGGCCAACAAGTTCCACGCCGAGCTGCACGTGGTCAAGCACAAGAACGGCCCCACCGACACGCTGAACTTCACCTTCGACGGCGCCTACCAGCGCTTCACGGATTGGGAAGGTCCGCCGCCGATGAAGAGCATCAAGGCGCAGCGCGGCGGCGGGCTCGACTGAACCAGGGAGGAACGATGCTGACGATGAACATCCGCTTCGATGCGGCCGAGATCGCGAAGGCGTTCGGCGAACTGCAGCAGGAGCACCCGAACGTGATGGCCCAGGCTATCAACGACACCACGCGAGAGATCCGCGACGCACAGGTGGCAGAGATTCGCGGGAGCTTCGACAATCCGACGGCCTTCACGCTGCGCTCGCTCTACACGCGCTTCGCGACGAAGACCAAGCTGCAGGCGATGGTGTGGCTGAAGGACGGCGCCTCGCGGGCGCACTACCTGATCCCGCAGATCGAGGGCGGCAACCGGCCGCTGAAGCGTTTCGAGGAGATCCTCGTGCGCGCCGGGATGATGCGCAGCAAGGAACGTGCGGTGCCGGGTGCAGCCGCGAAGCTCGATGCCTACGGCAACATGGGGCGCGGCCAGATCGTGCAGATCCTCAGCCAGCTGCAGGCCTTCAACCTCGCAGGCTCGGACGCCAACGCGACCAACAGCAAGCGCTCGAAGGCCAAACGCAGCAAGGTCGAGTACTTCGTTGCGCATGGCGGCGAGTCGCGACAGGGCCGTGGCTCGTGGAAGCACGGCGACAAGGTGCAGCACCTGCCGCGCGGTGTGTGGGCACGGTATCGCTTCAGCKCGGGCAGTGCRGTSAAGCCGGTGCTGCTGTTCGTCAATGGCACCCGATACGGCAAGCGCTTYGACTTCGTCGGCACGGCGCAGCGCGTGATCGATGCGCGCTTCAAGTCGCACTACGARCAGCGCATGCACAAGCAGCTCGCGAAGCTCGGGCTGGGCTCGAAGGGGCAGGGCGCATGACCACCTCGACCTCGATCGCCACCACCCCCACCCCCCTAGACGGGTCCTCCCGGAGGACCTCRGTCAAGGGTAATTCGAACCCCGTTCGCACCGTAGTTGCGGGCGTTGCTTAAGGGGGTTGTACCCATGGAAGCGATGCAACAACCCTTGTCCAACCCGATCAGCCAGGAGCAGTTCGGCGACCTGGTCGGCGTCAGCCAGCAGGCCATCAGCGAGCTGCTCGGTCGCGGGATCCTGAAGGCCGGCCAGCCTGCCTCGGCCTGGCTGCGTGCCTACACGAAGCACCTGCGCGAACAGGCGGCCGGGCGCGGTGCCGACGGCGAGCTGGCGCGCGAACGCGCACGCCTCGCTCGTGAGCAGGCCGACCGCGTCGCGATGGACAACGCGGTGAACCGCCGCGAGCTGGCGCCTGTCGCGGTGCTCGAGCTGGTGCTCGCCAAGATGTCCGGCGACGTGGGCAGTCTGCTGCAGGGGCTGGTGCCGCGCGTGCGCCGCCGCGTCGAGCTGCCCACCGAGGCGCTGCGCATCTTCGAGGAGGAGGTCAGCAAGGCGCGCAACCGCGCGGCGGCCTTGAGCCTCGCCGATGCAGAAGACGAACCCGACGACGAGGAGGATGGAAATTGACGCATGCGTCGCCTATGCTCGACGCAGTCGAGCCCGTGTTCATTGAACGCCCGCTCTCGCTCGCTGATCTCGGCACCGAGCAGCGCGACGAGATCAATGCGGCATTGCGGCGCGGCCTGCGTCCGCTCGAAGCGCCGCCGCCGATGCGCCTGTCGCAGTGGATGGCCGAGCACTTCTACCTGTCGGAGGAGAGCAGCTACGAGCAAGGCCGCTGGGAGGCCTACCCGTACCAGATCGCGATTGCCGATTGCATCGGGCACGACGAGATCAACCACGTGACCTGGCGCAAGTCCGCGCGCACCGGCTACACCAAGATCTTCCTCGCGGCCGTCGGCTACTTCGCCGAGCACAAGCGGCGCAACCAGGCGGTGTATCAGCCGACCGACGAGGATCGCGATGACTTCGTCACCACCGAGCTGGAGCCGATGCTGCGCGACGTGCGCGTGATGCGCCGCGTGTTCCCGAAGTTCAACCGCAAGTCCAAAGAGAACACGATCAAGAAGAAGCGGTTCCTMGGTTGCCTGCTGCACCTGCGCGGTGGCAAGGCCGCGAAGAACTATCGACGCATCACCGTCGACTGCGTCTACTACGACGAGACCGACGGCTTCGACCGCGACATCGAGAAGGAGGGCAGTCCCTTCCGCCTGGGCGACAAGCGCATCGAGGGGGCCACCTTCCCGAAGTCGGTGGCCGGCAGCACGCCGAAGCTGAAGGGCTTCAGCCTGATCGAGGACCGCGAGAGCCAGGCCGACGTGCGCTTCCAGTACTTCATCCGCTGCCCGCACTGCGATGACGAACACACGCTCGACTGGGGCGGCAAGGAAGCCCGGCACGGCCTGAAGTGGACTGATAGCGATCCGGAAACTGTGGGCCATGTCTGCCCGCATTGCGGCGCGTGCATCACCCAGGCCGAGTACCTCGCCGTCTGGAAGGGACGCTGGAAGTCCGCCGAAGGGATCTGGATCGACGAGCGCGATCCGGTCCAGCTGCGCTTCCGCAACGCGGCGGATGTGGAGATCGCGCCGCCCAGGCATGTGGCGTTCTTCAGCTGGACCGCGTACAGCCCGCAGGCGACCTGGGTCAGCATCGTCCGCGACTGGCTGACGGCCGCAAAGAAGGCGCAGGCGGGCGATGACAGCGACCTGAAGACCTTCATCAACACCACGCGCGGCGAGACCTACGAGCAGGAACTGGAGAAGACCGACGCCAGCCAGCTCGCGCTGCGCGGCAAGCACGGCCACCCGCTGCGCACCGTGCCGCGCGGCGCGGTGAAGCTCGCGATCGGCGTGGACGTGCAGGGCGATCGCTGGGAACTGGTGGTGTGGGGCTTTGGCCGCGGCGAAGAGATGTGGGTGGTGGACGACCTGGTCATCTACGGCAACCCGGCCGACCAGCGCGAGTGGGATCTGAAGTTGGATCCGGCAATCAAGGCGACCTACCGGCACGTGTGCGGGGTCGAGATGTCGGCCGACGCGGTGGCGATCGACACCGGCGGGCACTTCACCCACCAGTGCTACGTGTTCGTGCGCAACCGGCCGAACCAGAACCTGTACGCGGTGAAGGGCGAGACGCGGCTGGGCCGTCCGATCAAGAGCGCGAGCGTGCTGGTTGACGTGAACGAGCGCGGCAAGACGATCCGCAAGGGCGTGCGGCTGTGGCACGTCGGCACCGACACCGCGAAGGACTTGCTCTACGGCCGCCTGCAGGTCAGCCAGCCTGGGCCTGGGTACGTGCACTTCGCGCGCGAGCTGACCGCCGAGTTCTACGACCAGCTGACGGCCGAGAGCCGGATGCTGGTGAAGACCGGCCGGGGCGAGGAGCACCGCTGGCTGAAGCCGGCCGGCAAGCGCAATGAGAAGCTCGACTGCACGGTCTACGCGCTGTTCTGCGCGCAGATGCTCGGGCTGCACACGCTGAGCGACAAGCTGTGGGCGCGGCTCGAAGCCGGGCTCGAACCTGACCTGTTCGCCACGGCGCCCTCGGCGAGTGAGGGCACGACACCCGATGTGCAGGCGTCTGCACAGGTCCCGAAACGCGATCCACCCGTGCAGGCGCCACGCCTCGTGCCCCAACCCCAAAACTCAYCACCAATCGCCAGCAGCGCATGGAGCAGCCGCCTTTGAACCGTACCCCGTCTGAATCGAAATCTCCGGTCAAGCCAATCCACCGAATTCCGTTGGTCGGACAGATGTCGGACATTCTTCGGGATCGCCTCGCCGTCCAGGATCCTTGGGCGACGGCGATGGCGCAGGAGATCGTGCAGGGCCTGAGTGCCAAGTTCGGTGGAGCGCTGGTCTACGTGCCGATTCCAGATCGAAGGGCGCGCGACGAGCGGATCCGCCGGATGTTCAATGGTGCAAACCTGCAGGAGGTCTGCGATCAGTTCGGACTGTCGAGGACCGCGGTCTACAGGATCTGCTCGCGTCGCAAGTGACCGTGCGGATAGGGGCGTCGATCCACGGGTGAAGACCTCTGAGTCGCCCTGCAAATAGTCCCGTTCCGGAGACTACAAACGGGACAGCGATTCCGTGACGATGACGGCATGCACAACGCACCCGTCATCGCATGAGCGCCACACCCTGGTACAGCATCCATCGCCGGCCGGTCTTCTCCGCACTCGCGGCGGCCGAAGTCCAGCACGCCGAGATCTGGATCTACGGTGACATCGGTGAATCCTGGTACGGCGACTCGATCGCCGCCAAGGACTTCGTCCAGACCGTCGCCGCACTCGATGCCGAGA
>NZ_JBFUGN010000392.1:0-5332 GCF_056402895.1 Rhizobacter sp. P3_B12
GGGCTGAAGATCGCGCTGTCGGGGCTGGAGGGCGGGCGCATCGGCATCGGCTCGCAGGCGGTGGGCATGGCGCGCGCGGCCTTCGAGGCGGCGCTGCGCTACGCGAAGGAGCGGGTCGCGTTCGGCAAGCCGATCTTCGAGCACCAGGCGCTGCAGTTCCGGCTGGCCGAGATGGCGACGCAGATCGAGGCGGCGCGGCAGCTGATCCACCACGCGGCGCGGCTGAAGGATGCCGGCCAGCCGTGCCTGAAGGAGGCCGCGATGGGCAAGCTGTTCGCGAGCGAGATGGCCGAGCGCGTGTGCAGCGAGGCGATCCAGATCCATGGCGGGTATGGGTATGTCAGCGATTTCCCGGTCGAGCGCATCTACCGCGACGTGCGGGTGTGCCAGATCTACGAGGGCACGAGCGACGTGCAGAAGATCCTGATCGGGCGGGCGCTGGCGGGGTGATGCCGGAAGACTGTCTCCGCACTGCGGAGACAGTTTCACTTGAGCGGACAACTGGCATGAACACTTCCGAACCCTTGTCGCATCGCCTCTTCACCACCGCAGGAGCCGCGGCGTGGAAGCTGACCGAATCCGATCTGCCGGACCTGCAGGCGTTCTTCGTCGCCAATCCCGACTACTTCGTCGCGGTCAACGGCATGGCACCTCGTGCCGACGAGGCCCGGCAGGAGTTCGAGGACCGGCCGCCGGTGGGAATGCCGTTCGACGATGCGTTCATCCTGGTCTTCGCTGACGACAGCGGGCGCCTGATCGCGATGGCGTCGATCACTGCCAACCTGTTGGCAGCGCGGGTGTGGCACATCGGCCTGTTCATCGTGGCCACATCACTGCATGGGTCGGGTGCCGCCGCCTTGCTGTATGCCGGGCTCGAGGCCTGGCTGAAGGCGCAAGGGGCGCTGTGGATCCGCCTCGGCGCCGTTGTCGGCAACACCAGGGCGGAGCGCTTCTGGGAGCGACAGGGCTACACCGAAGTCAGGCGCCGCGCCGGCACGCAGCTCGGTGACATCACTCACACCGTCCGGGTTCTCGTCAAGCCGCTGGGCAGCTTGGGCCTCGACGATTACCTTCGCCTCGTCCCTCGCGATCATCCCGAGTCACTGTTGCCATGAACACCCCCATCGACTTCTACTTCGACTTCTCTTCGCCGTATTCCTACATCGCCTCCGAATGGATCGAGGCCCTGGCGGCGCGCCATGGCCGCACCGTCGCGTGGAAGGCGGTGATGCTCGGCGCGGTGTTCCAGGCCGCCGAGCTGAAGAGCCCCGTCTCGCACCCGGTCAAGCGCGAGTACTCGCTGCACGACTTCGAGCGCTCGGCGCGCTTCGCCGGGGTGCCGCTCGCGATGCCGGCGAAATTCCCGATCGCCACGCAGAACGCCTCGCGTGTGTTCTGGTTTCTTCACGACAGCGATCCGGAGCGCGCCGTGGCCTGGGCCCGGCTGTGCCTGCGCGCGTACTTCACGCGCGGTGTCGACCTGGGCGATGCGGTGGCACTGGCCGGGCTGGCATCCGATCTCGGCTTCGAGGCCGGCGCGGCCGAGCGCGTCTGGACCGATCCGGTCTGGAAGGACCGCCTGCGCCAGGTCAATGACGCGGCGATCGCGGCCGGCGTGTTCGGTGCCCCGTTCTTCGTGATCGATGGCGAACCCTTCTGGGGCAACGATCGGCGCCCGCAGATCGAGCGCTGGCTGGAGAGCGGCCCGTTCTGATCAAGCTCCGGATTACGGACTGCGGATCGGCTTCTTGCGGTTGACGGCAGTGGCGCGGCTGACCTTGGTCGCCGCTTTCGTCCCCTCCGGCGGCCGCGCCATCACCCACTCATACAGCCCCTGCGCCGCCACCGACAACCCGCGGTCGCGCCGCCGCACCAGGTAGAGCTGCCTTTGCAGCCCGGGCCACGCCAGCGGCCGCGTGACCACGCCGGGCGCCTTGAAGTGGAACAGCGTCAGCCACGGCACGATGCTCACGCCCAGCCCCGCGCGCACCATGCCCATCACGGTGGCGAGCTGGTCGACCTCCAGCACCGCGTTCATCACCTGCGGATGCGTCGCGGCATCCAGGTACTGCCGCACGCTCGACGTGCGCGACAGGTGGATGAAGGGCCAGGCCGCCACGTCCTTCGGCCGCACCTCGGCCAGGCGCGCCAGCGGATGGCGCGCCGGGCACACCAGGTGGAAGTCGTCGCTGCAGAACGGCTCGGCGCGCAGCTCGGGCGTCTCGGCGCGCGTGGCCGCGAGCGCGAAATCCGCATGCCCGCTGCGCACGAGCTCGATGCACGGCTCCGACAGCACGTCGGCCACCTGCAGCTCGATGCCCGGCCAGGCCGCGCGGAACCCCGCCAGCACCGGCGGCAGCCAGCCGGCCGCGAGCGACGGCAGCAGCGCGATCGAGACCCGCCCGCGCCGCCGCGCGGCCTGGTCGCGCACGCCGGCCAGCGCGCTGTCGAACTCGTCGAGCACGCGCCGCGCCGACAGCTCGAACTCGCGGCCCTCGGCCGTCAGTTCCACCGAGCGCGTGCTGCGGTCGAACAGCCGCAGCCCGAGCGCCTCCTCCAACTGGCGGATCAACGCACTGAAGGCCGGCTGCGACAGGTGCATCGCCGCCGCGGCCCGTGTGAAGTTGCGCTGCCCCGCCAGCAGCACGAAGGCGCGCAGCTGCCGGGTCGAGACATTCATTTGCATTGCAGATCAACTCATCCGAAATTGCGAATTCCCATATTAATCGCCGCTGCCTACAGTCGGCACCATGAATCGACAACCCTTGCGCATCGGTTGCGCCGCCGGCTTCTCGGGCGACCGCACCGATGCGGCCGGCCCGGTGGTCGATGCGCTGCTCGCCGCCGGCGGCCCCGGCGTGCTGATCTTCGAGACCCTGGCCGAGCGCACGCTGGCGTTGGCGCAGCTGGCGCGCCGCGACGATCCGCTGGGCGGCTACGAGCCGCTGCTCGATGACCTGCTGCGGCCGGTGCTCGCGCGCTGCCTGGCCGGCGGCCTGCGCATCGTCAGCAACTTCGGCGCGGCCAACCCGCAGGGCGCTGCGCAGCGCATCGCGGCGCTGGCGCGCGAGCTCGGCGTGCGGGTGCCGCGCATCGCGGTGGTGTCGGGCGACGACCTCGCGGGCGATGCGCACCGCGGCCTGCTGCTCGACGCGCTGGGGCCGCAGGCGGCTGCGCTGAACATCGTCGCGGCCAACGCCTATCTCGGTGCCGAGGCGATCGCCGATGCCTTGCGCGCCGGCGCCGAGATCGTCGTCTGCGGGCGGGTCGCCGATCCGTCGCTGACCGTCGGCCCGGCGCTCGCGCACTTCGGCTGGGCGCTCGACGACTGGGACCGCATCGCCGGCGCCACGATGGCCGGGCACCTGCTCGAATGCGGCGCGCAGGTCAGCGGCGGCTATTACGCCGACCCGGGCTACAAGGACGTGCCCGGCCTCGCGACGCTCGGCTATCCGATCGCCGAGATCGATGCCGACGGTGGCTGCGTCATCACGAAGCCTGCCGGCACCGGCGGGCGCATCGACGAACACACCGTGAAGGAGCAGCTGCTCTACGAGGTGCACGACCCCTTCGCCTACCTGACGCCCGACGTCGTGGCCGACATCGGCCAGGCGCAGGTGCGGCAGCTCGGCCCCGACCGCGTGCGGCTCGACGGCGTGCGCGGCCATGCGCGGCCGGCGCAGCTGAAGGTGAACGTATGCCACGAGACCGGCTGGCTGGCCGAAGGCGAGATCTCGTACGCCGGCCCGCGGGCCGAGGCGCGCGCGCGGCTCGCGGCCGAGGTGCTGCGCGAGCGGTTGCACGGCCTGGGCACGCTGCGCGCCGACCTGATCGGCGTCAGCAGCGTGTTCGCCGACGACGCTGGCCGCTGGAACGGCAGCGCCAGTGAGCACGACGGCCGAGACGTGCGCCTGCGCGTGGCGCTGCAGCATGCAGAGCGCCGGCAGGCCGAACGCCTCGCGCGCGAGGTGACGGCGCTGTACACCTGCGGCCCGGCCGGCGGCGGCGGCGTGCGCACCGCGCTGCGCCGCCGCCTGGGCATCGCCAGTTGCCGCGTGCCGCGCGAGCGCGTCGAGGCGGGTTTCGCATTCCTGYCGAACGGAGAGGGCGCATGAGCGACGAGATGAACGTCGAGGTCCCGCTCTACCGCGCCGCGCATGCGCGCACCGGCGACAAGGGTGACCGCGCCAACATCAGCCTGATCGCCTGGCACCCGCAGCTGTGGCCGCTGCTGGTCGCGCAGATCGACGAAGACGCGGTGCGCCGCCAGTTCGCGCACCGCCACCCGGGCCGCATCGTGCGCCACCTGCTGCCGCTGCTGCACGCGATGAACTTCGTGCTCGACGACGTGCTCGACGGCGGCGTCAACGGCTCGCTGAACCTCGACGGCCACGGCAAGGCGCTGTCCTTCCTGCTGCTGGAGCTGCCGCTGCGCGTGCCGCGCACGCTGCTGCCGCTGCTCGCCGGCCCGCCGCTCGATCGCTGACGAATCCAAGAACCACACCGGAGACAAACGATGAAGATGTACCGTTCCCTGCTCGCGGCCGCGCTGGCGCTCACGGCGCTCGCCGCCGTGCCGCTGCACGCGCAGGCCCAGGCCTGGCCGGCCAAGCCGATCACCTTCGTCGTGCCGTTCGCGGCCGGCAGCGCCACCGACCAGCTGGCGCGCGCGCTCGGCCAGTCGGTCACCGTCGACACCAAGCAGGCGGTCGTCGTCGACAACAAGGCCGGCGCGAGCGGCATGCTGGCGGCGCAGAGCGTGGCGCGCGCCGCGCCCGACGGCTACACCGTGCTGATCACCACCAACACCACGCATGCGGCCAACGAGCACCTCTACAAGAAGCTGCCCTACGACCCGGTGAAGGATTTCGTGCCGGTCACCGGCCTCGGCAAGGGCGGGCAGGTGATGGTGGTGAACGCGAACTCGCCGTACAAGACGGTGGCCGACGTGATCGCCGCGGCGAAGCAGCAACCGGGCAAGCTGAGCTTCGGCAGCGGCAGCTCGTCCAGCCGCGTCGCCGGCGAGCTGTTCAAGCAGATGGCGCACGTCGACCTGCTGCATGTGCCGTACAAGAGCAACCCGCTCGCGATCACCGACCTGCTGGGCGGCCAGATCGACCTGATGATCACCGACACCTCCACCGGCGTGCCGCAGGTGAAGGCCGGCAAGCTGCGCGCGCTGGGCATTTCCACTGCGCAGCGCTCGCCACTGCTGCCCGAGGTGCCGACGATCGACGAGGCCGGCGTGAAGGGCTACGACATGGGCTACTGGTTCGCGGCCTATGTGCCGGCCGGCACGCCGGCTGCGGTGGTGCAGCGGCTGCGCGACCTG
>NZ_JBFUGN010000393.1:0-5332 GCF_056402895.1 Rhizobacter sp. P3_B12
CTCCTCTCCCTCGCGGCCGCCAGCGGCCTGGCCGCTTCCTTCACCGCCCGTGCGGCCCAGCGCAAGTCGCTGGCGGATCCGCTGCTGATGGGCGTCGAGCAGGCGATGCTCGACTCCGGCCTCGGCCAGGCCTTCCAGAAGGGCTTCGGCCGCGACACCGGTGTCGCGGTGCAGATCTCGGGCGGCCAGAGCGCCACGCTGATCCAGGCGCTCGAGCGCGGCGAGATCGACATGGCGATGACGAATGCGCCGGAGCTTGAGATGCAGCTCGAGAAGCAGGGCCTGGCGCACGACCGCCACCGCGTTGCGCTCGGCGACTACGTGCTGATCGGCCCGGTCGAAGGCAAGGGCAAGAAGGCCAAGGACCCGGCCGGCGTGCTCGGCGGCAAGGACATCGGCATCGCGCTGATGAGCATCGCGAACGCGCAGGCGCGCTTCCTCGGCAACAACAACGGCAGCGGCGCGGCGCTGGCCGAGTTGCCGCTGTGGCGCGCGTCGAAGGTGGCGCCGGTCGCACCCTGGTACGTGCCCGCGGACCCGAAGAGTTCGATCATCGCGCAGGCCGCGGCGCAGAACGCGTACGCGGTGGTGGAGCGCGGTGTCTGGCTGAGCCACACGACCAAGCCGCTCGCGATCGTCGTCGAAGGCGATCCGCTGCTGGCGACCGAGGTCCACGTGATGCGCTCGTTCCGCGTCAACCACCCGGCGGCCAAGCTGTTCACGGCCTGGGTGTCCGGCCCGCAGGGTCGCCGCGTCGCGGCCAGCGTGCGTGGCTGGCGTGCGCCCGCCGGCTGAGTTGCCGGTGACGATGCGCCTGCTCAGCGTCAACGCCGCCCGCGCGAGCGAGCGCCTGATCGACGGCCGGCCGGTGCTCACCGCCATCGGCAAGCAACCGGTCGACGGCCCGGTCGCGGCGCAGCTGATGGGGCTGGACGGCGACGAGCAGGCCGACCTCAGCGTGCACGGCGGCCTGGGCAAGGCGGTGTACGCCTACCCGAGCGAGCACTACCCGTTCTGGCAGACGGTGCGCGCGCAGGCGCAGGCGGCCGGCTGGAACGAGCCGCTGCCGCACGGTTCGATCGGCGAGAACCTGACGCTCGCCGGCATGCTCGAAGACCAGGCGTGGATCGGCGACGTGCTGCGCTTTCCCGATTGCGAGCTCGCGGTCAGCGAGCCGCGCTTTCCGTGCTTCAAGTTCAATGCGGCGATGGGCTTCAACCAGGCCGCGAAGATGATGGCGTCGAGCGCCTGGTGCGGCTTCTACCTGTCGGTGCGCTCGCCCGGCACGCTGCGCGCCGGACAGGCCTTCGAGCTGGTGCCGGGGCCGCGCGAGGTCGGGATTCCCGAGCTGTTCCGTGCCCGCATGAAGAAGGGCTGAAGAGCCGGGCTGGGGGCTCAAGCCCTCGGCGCCGACCAGCGGAACATCGGCGATGCCAGCAGCACCACCGCCGCCATCCGCGTGACGTGGAAGGCCGTCACCACCGGCACGCCCAGCTCCAGCACCTTGGCCGTCAGGCACATCTCGGCGATGCCGCCGGGCGAGGTGCCGAGCAGCACGGTGGCCGGATGCAGGCCGCTGAACTGCGCGACGCCGAGCGCGAAGCCTGCTGACAGCGCGATCATCACCAGCGTGCCCGCCCCCACGCTGAGCAGCCAGCGCGGCGCCGTGTGCAGGAAGGCCGGCGTGAAGCGCGTGCCGAGCGCGACGCCGATGAAGAGCTGGCCGAGGTTGGTCATCCACTTCGGCACGGCCGACAGCTCGACGCCGGTGGCGGTGAGCCCGAACGCGACGAACAGCGGGCCCAGCACCCACGGGTTCGAGACGCCGCGCCAGCGCAGGAAGGCGCCGCCGGCGGCCGTCATCGCGATCAGCTGCAGCAGCCCGTGCCACTCGACGACCTGCGGGCCGGGCAGCGTCGGGTCGAGCCCGTGCAGCCCGGCGAACTGGAAGCCGAACGGGATCGTCAGCACGACCAGCAGGATGCGCAGCGAATGCGCGCTTGCGACCAGGTCCATGCGCCCGCCGTAGCGCTCGGCGAGCACCGCCATCTCGGAGGCGCCGCCGATCGCGCTCGCGAAGAACAGCGTCGGCCGGTCGAGCGCCATCGCGGCATTGGCGCGCGCCAGGTAGAGGCCGAAGCCGGCGCCGAGCAGCAGCGCCCACGCGATGCCGACGAGGATCACCGCCCAGTGGCTCGCGACGATGCCCACCACCTGCGGCGTGAAGTACAGCCCGAGCACGGTGCCGATGGCCCACTGGCCGGCGTTGCGCAGCGGCGTGGCGGCCGCGAGCGGCAGGCCGGCCATGCAGCCGATCGCGGTCGCGATCAGCGGGCCGATCATCCATGGCAGCGGGGTGTGCAGCAGCAGGCACAGGCCGGCGGCCGCGGCGCCGGCGAGGAGGGTCAGGGCAAGGCGGGCCGGGCGCCGCGCGAGGAATTCAGGCACCCGGCGATGCTAGCCGCAGGGGCTGTCAACGCGCTTTCAGAACCCTTCCAGAACCACCTTGCCGCGCGCCTTGCCGCTCTCGATGAAGGCATGGGCGCGCTTCAGGTTGGCGGCGTTGATCGTGCCGAAGTGCTCGCCGAGCGTGCTGCGCAGCCGGCCGGCGTCGATCAGCCGGGCGACCTCGTCGAGCAGCTCGTGCTGCTTGTGCATGTCGGCGGTCTGCATCATCGGCCGCGTGAACATCAGCTCCCAGTGCAACGACAGGCTCTTGCGCTTCATCGGCATCACGTCGAGCGGTTCCTTGAAGTCGTCGATCAGCGCGAGCTTGCCCTGTGGCGCGAGCGCTTCGACGATCTGCTGGAAGTAGGTGGGCGTGTGCGTGAGCCCGGCCACYGCGCTGACCTGCGGCACGCCGGCGGCCTGCAGTTGCGGCAGCAGCGGCTGATGGTGGTCGATCACGTGGTGCGCGCCGAGTTCGCGCAGCCAGGCTTGCGTCTCGGGGCGCGACGCGGTGCCGATCACCGTCAGCTTCGTCAGCCGGCGCGCGAGTTGCGTCAGGATGGAGCCGACGCCACCGGCCGCGCCGATGATCAGCAGCGCGCCTTCGGTGTCGGCCGTGGCGCCGAGGCGGTCGAACAGCAGTTCCCACGCGGTGATCGCGGTCAGCGGCAGCGCGGCGGCCTGCGCGACCGGGATCGACGTGGGCGCGTGGCCGACGATGCGCTCATCGACCAACTGCAGCTCGGCATTGCTGCCGGGCCGCGTGATGTCGCCGGCGTACCAGACGCGGTCGCCCGGCTTGAACAGCGTGACCTGCTCGCCCACCGCCTCGACGGTGCCGACGGCATCCCAGCCGATCACCTTCAACTGGCCCTCGGCGGGCGGGCTGCCGGCGCGGATCTTCACGTCGACCGGGTTCACCGACACCGCCTGCACGCGCACCAGCAGGTCGCGGCCGGCGGCAGTGGGTTCGGGCAGCGTGACGTCGAGCAGCGAGTCGGCATCGGCGATCGGCAGGGGGCGGCGGTAGGCAACGGCTTTCATCGGGCGGCTCCGGAAGGGAAGTGGTCAGTCCGGGCACTGTAGGCAGCTTGGCGGAAATTGATAATCCAGTCGCGGGAACTATCACCTTCAAACAGGATTTGAAGCCGAGCGGGATCGAGACTGCGGCGACGACAATACGAGGCTGCCCGTTTTCCAGAAAGCCGCCCATGCTCGCCTACCGCCACGCCTTCCACGCCGGCAACCATGCCGACGTGCTCAAGCACACCGTGCTCGGCATGGTGCTGCGCTACATGAACCAGAAAGAGAAGCCGTACCGCCTGGTCGACACCCACGCCGGTGCCGGCGGCTACTCGCTCGAAGGCCAGTACGCGACGAAGAAGGGCGAGTTCGAGCAGGGCATCGCGCGCCTGTGGGGCCGCGACGACCTGCCCGGCCCGGTGGCCGACTACGTGGCCGCGGTGCGCCAGTTCAACCCCGACGGCAAGCTGCGCCAGTACCCCGGCTCGCCGGCCTTCTCGCAGATGCTGCTGCGCGCGCAGGACCAGCTGCGGCTGTTCGAGCTGCACAACACCGACCACCGCATCCTCGCGTCCTTCCTCGGCGAGACGAAGAACGTCGAGATCTTCAACGCCGACGGCTTCGACGGGCTGAAGGGCCAGGTGCCGCCGTCGAGCCGGCGCGCGGCCATCCTGATGGACCCGAGCTACGAAGGCCACGGCGACTACGGGCGCGTGATCGCCTCGCTGCGCGAAGCGCTGCTGCGCTTCAACGAAGGCGTCTACATGGTCTGGTACCCGCAGGTGCAGAAGCTCGAAGCGGCGCAGCTGCCGCGCCGGCTCGAGGGCCTCGCGCCCAAGGGCTGGCTGCACGTGCGCCTGACGGTGCAGGTGCCCGACTCGCAGGGCTTCGGCCTGGCCGGCAGCGGCATGTTCATCCTGAACCCGCCGTACACGCTGCACGACGAACTGCTCGCCGTGCTGCCGTACCTGGTCGACGTGCTGGGACAGTACGACGACGCGAACTACCTGCTCGAGCAGAAGACGGCTTGAACTGCGCGGCGTCAGTTAAGCGGTAAGTGAGGTTGCAAGCGGTTTCAGCCGAGTTTCACGAAACGCTCGGTAGATTCCCTGACGAGCGCCTTTTTGCTGCGGTGCCGTAGCTGCACCGCCGCAATCCGCGCCAGGGCGCGCGGCTGCTCATGTCGCGCCGTGTCATGTGATGTTTTTCACAGTCTTCGAAGGATCACTTCGGACTTGTCATCGCCTTAACGATTGGTAAACGTCTTCTTGCAAGCGCTTTCAGCCGTGGCTATGCTCGCGCCGCGTTCGCTCGCTCCGCTGAAGCGCACGACATACCCACAAGAGGAGACAAGCCATGATCCGTTCTTCCCGCGCTGCCCTGCATGGGCTCGCTTGGGGCCTTGCGCTCACGCTGGGCGCCTGCGGCGGAGGCGATTCCAACGACAGCCCGGCACCGCCTCCCGTGAGCACCGACATCCCGACCACCCCGCTGCAGGACTGGCCCGCGATCAAGAGCGCGGTGGCCCGTGATGCCGACATCGAGTCGAAGGTCGACGCGCTGCTCGCCAAGATGAGCCTGGAGGAGAAGGTTGGCCAGATGACGCAGGTCGAGATCCAGGGCGTGACGCCGGACGACATCAAGACCTACCACCTGGGCTCGGTGCTGAACGGCGGTGGATCGTTCCCGGGCCAGCACAAGGATGCGCCGGTCGCCGACTGGCTGGCGCTGGCCGATTCGCTGTGGGCCGCGTCGAAGGACCCGGCCAACACGAACCCGATCCCGCTGATCTGGGGCACGGACGCGGTGCACGGCCACAACAACGTGAAGGGCGCGACGCTCTTCCCGCACAACATCGGGC
>NZ_JBFUGN010000394.1:0-5328 GCF_056402895.1 Rhizobacter sp. P3_B12
ACGTGGCACAGGTCGTAGATCGTCATGCCGCACACATACATGCGCACATGGTTGGGTTCGATCGGCGTGAACACCTCGGTCTGGCGCGACAAGGTGTTGAAGATGCTCAGGGTCATCGGCGGAGTGCTGCAGTGGAACCGCTCATAGGGCCTGGCCAGAGGGTCGAAGGGCTTGCAGCCGTGGGGCTGCTATACAATTTTCGCAGTATAGCGGGCCGTATCCGCACCTCGTTCCGCCCCACGGCGCCCATCCCAAACCTCGCGGCCACCTGATGACTCCACGCTCTTCGCTCGTCGCCCTGGCCGCGTTCACCGTGTTCACGATCGCCAGCACCGCGGCCAGCACCGCGCGGGCCGACGAGTACGGCGATGTCGACGGCCTGCTCGGTGCGGGCCGGCTGGCCGAGGCGAACCAGAAGGCCGACCAGTTCCTCTCCACCAGGCCGAAGGACGCCCGCATGCGCTTCCTGAAGGGCCTGGTGCTGTCGGAGCAAGGCAAGTCGAACGACGCGATCGCGGTGTTCGTGAAGCTCACCGAAGACCACCCCGAGCTGCCCGAGCCGCACAACAACCTCGCGGTGCTCTACAGCAAGCAGGGCCAGTACGACCAGGCGCGGCGCTCGCTCGAGGCGGCGATCCGCACCAACCCGAGCTATGCGACCGCCTACGAGAACCTCGGCGACGTGTACGCGAAGCTCGCGAGCCAGGCCTATTCGCGCGCGCTGCAGATCGACGGCAGCAGCACCGCCAAGGTGAGCCCGAAGCTCGCGATGATCCGCGACCTGTTCTCGCCGATGACGCGCTCGGAGCCGCCGGCGGTGGTCGCTGCGGCCAAGCCTGCGCCGGCGCCGGTTCCCCCAGTGGCCCCCGTCCCTGCCCCGCCGCCGGTCGTTGCCGCCGCGCCGAAGCCGGCTCCAGTGCCTGCTCCTGCTCCTGCACCCGTTCCCGCGCCGGCCCCGGTCGCCACGCCGAACCCAGCGCCTGCGCCCGCAGCGGTGGCTTCTTCACCGGCCGCCGCCACCGAAGACGCGAAGGCGGTGCAAACCGCCGTGCTCGCGTGGGCCGCGGCCTGGGCCAGCAAGGACATGGACGCCTACTTCGCGTCCTACACCCACGATTTCAACGGTGGCAAATCGCGCGCCGCCTGGGAGGCCGAACGCCGCGCCCGCATCACCGGCAAGCGCAGCATCTCGGTGAACCTGAGCGACTTCGACATCCGTGTGCAAGGCGACAAGGCCGTCGTGCAGGTGCGCCAGGCCTACAGCGCCGACGCGCTGAAGGTGTCCAGTCGCAAGCGGCTCGACCTGGTGCGCGTCTCCGGCCGCTGGTTGATCCAGAAGGAAAGCACCGGTTCGTGATCCGACGCCTGCGTGAGTGGTGCCGCCGCGCGGCACTGCCTGTCTGCCTGGCGCTGCCGTGGGCGGCAGGCGGGGCCGTGGCTGCGCCGCTGAAGCCGGCCGTGGCGCGCAGCGGCGTGGCCGCCGCGCCCGCTTCCCCCGAAGCCCGGCTGATCGATATCTATCTGCTGATCCGCGATGGCGATGTGCGCAGCGCGCTCGCGCGTGCCGAAACGCTGACGCGCGACGTGCCCAACTTCCAGCTCGCGCAGCTGGTGTACGGCGACCTGCTGCTCGCCCGCCGGCAGCCGCTCGAGGCGATGGGCGCGGCGCCCCCCGAGCTGGCCGCCTCGTCGCCCGACCAGCTCGTGCAGCTGCGCCAGGAGGCCATGCTGCGGCTGGCCGCGCTCACCGAACGCCCGCCGGCCGATGCCGTGCCGCGCCAGTTCATCGACATCCCGTCGAGCACGCGGCATGCGATCGCCGTCGACGCGAGCCGCTCGCGCCTGTACCTGTTCGCGAACGACGCGAAGGGCCTGCGCCTGGTCGCCGACCACTACGTCTCGCTCGGCCGGCTCGGCGTCGACAAGAAGGAGCAAGGCGACCAGCGCACGCCGCTCGGCGCCTACTTCATCACCAGCCGGCTGACGAACCTGCAGGTCGCGGAGTTCTACGGCCCCGGCGCGCTGACGCTGAACTACCCCAACGAGTACGACCGCCGGCGCGGCAAGACCGGCGGCGGCATCTGGCTGCACGGCGTACCGCCGGCCAATTTCGCGCGCGGCCCGCAGACCACCGACGGCTGCCTCGTGCTCGCCAACCCCGACCTGCTGCGCCTGCTGCGCGAGGTGTCGCCACGGCGCACGCCGGTCGTGATCGCCCCGAAGCTCGAATGGGTCGCGCGCGCGCAGGTCGCGCAGGAGCGCGTCGCGGCGCATGCGATGGTCGAGCAGTGGCGCATCGCGCGCTCGCAGGGCGACGCGCGCAAGCTGCTGAGCTTCTACTCGCCGCAGTTCCAGAGCGGAACCGCCGACCTCGCGCAGTGGTCGCAGATGGTCGACAAGGAACTGCAGGCCACGCGCGGGCGCACCGCCGAGCTGAAGGAGATGTCGATCCTGTCGTGGCGCGATGCCGGCGAGGTGCTGATCGTCACCTTCGGCGAGGTGCTGAGCGGCCAGCTGACCGGCCCGCTGAAGCGCCAGTACTGGGGCAAGGAAGGTGGACAATGGAAAATATTCTTCGAAGGAGTGATCTTGTGAGAACCCTCAAGTCATGGCTGCCGCTGGTGGTGGTCGGAGTGATGAGCCTGACCGGCAGCATGGCCGCCTACGCCCAGAAGGTGAAGCTGGCCACGTCGCTCGGCGACATCGTGATCCAGGTCGATGCCGAGAAGGCACCGAAGTCGGCCGCCAACTTCCTGCAGTACGTGAAGGACGGCCACTACAACGGCACGGTGTTCCACCGCGTCATTCCCGACTTCATGGTCCAGGGCGGCGGCATGACGCCCGACCTGAAGGAAAAGCCCGTGCGCGCGCCGATCCCGCTCGAAGCCCGCAACGGCCTCGACAACACGCGCGGCACCGTCGCGATGGCCCGCACGATGGACCCCAACTCGGCCACCTCGCAGTTCTTCATCAACGTGAAGGACAACGCCTTCCTGAACGCCGCGCAATCGCGCGACGGCAACGGCTACGCGGTGTTCGGCAAGGTCGTCTCGGGCATGGACGTCGTCGACAAGATCCGCGCCGTGCAGACCGGCAACAAGGGCCCGTACCAGGACGTGCCGGTCCAACCCGTCATCATCAAGCAAGCCACGCTGGAGAAATAACATGAGCAAACTCGTCGACCTGGTCACCAACCACGGCACCATCCGCATCGAACTCGACGACGCCAAGGCGCCGCTGTCGGTCAAGAACTTCCTCTCGTACGTCGAGAAGGGCCACTACAGCGGCACGGTGTTCCACCGCGTCATCAAGGGCTTCATGATCCAGGGCGGCGGCTTCGAGCCCGGCATGAAGCAGAAGCCCACCGATGCGCAGATCCAGAACGAAGCCGGCAACGGCCTGAAGAACGACCACTACACGCTCGCGATGGCACGCACCAGCGTGCCGCACTCGGCCACCGCGCAGTTCTTCATCAACGCGACCGACAACGACTTCCTGAACTTCAAGTCCGAGACGCCGTCCGGCTGGGGCTATGCGGTGTTCGGCAAGGTCGTGTCGGGCCACGAGATCGTCGACAAGATCGAGCAGGTGAAGACCGGCAACAAGGGCGGCCACAGCGATGTGCCGCTCGAGGACGTCGTGATCACCGAAGCCAAGGTGGTCTGAGCCCACACCCGCATCAACCTCCAGCAGTACCGGGGTTCCATGTCGCGCCAGACCGCCGTCGCACCGCCTCCCTTGCCCAGCCTCTGGGAGTACGCGGCGCCGGCCGACTGGCGCAACGTGGATTTCATCTCCGACCTGCACCTGAGCGCCGACACGCCGCGCACCTTCGACGCCTGGTCGGCCTACCTGCGCACGACCGACGCCGATGCGGTGTTCATCCTCGGCGACCTGTTCGAGGTGTGGGCCGGCGACGACAGCCGCCACGACGAGTTCGAGGCGCAATGCGCGAACGAGCTGGCCGAGGCGGCCTGCCGCCGCACGGTCGGCTTCATGGCGGGCAACCGCGATTTCCTGGTCGGGCTCGACATGCTGCGCGAATGCGGCGTGGTCGCCCTGCCCGATCCGACGGTGCTGCAGGCCTTCGGGCTGCGCGTGCTGTTGACGCATGGCGACGCGCTGTGCCTGGACGACACCAAGTACCAGCAGTTTCGCGCGMTGGTGCGCAGCGAGGCCTGGCAGCAGGATTTCCTCGCGAAACCGCTCGACGAGCGCCGCCGCTTCGCGCGCGCGGTGCGCAACGAGAGCGAGCAGCTCAAGCGCCAGCTCCCGACGCCGATGGACTGGGCCGATGTCGACGGCGCCGCCGCGGTGCGCTGGCTGCATGAGGCGGGCGCGACGACGATGGTGCACGGCCACACGCACCACCCGGGCAGCGAACCGCTGGCGCCGGGCATGCTGCGCCATGTGCTCAGCGATTGGGAGCTCGATCACCCGCCGCTGCGCGCCGAGGTGCTGCGCCTGAGCGCGCGCGGCTTCAGGCGCATCACGCCGCCAGGCGTGGCCCTGATTCCGCCGCCCGGCGTGGCCCCGATCACGCCGCCTGGCGTGGCGCGGCCCTGACCTGAGCCGCCGTGCTGGTGCGCCTGGCGTCGGCATGGCGGGGGTGGCGCGAGCGCCGCACGCTGGCGCGCCGGCCCATTCCCGATGCGCTGTGGGCCGAGACGCTCGAGCGCTATCCGTTCCTCGGCGACCTCGATGAGGCCGACGCCGCGCAGCTGCGCCGCTTCGCGACGCTGTTCCTCGCCGACAAGCAGTTCCATGGCACGCACGGCGTGGTGGTCAGCGACGCGATGGCGGTCGCGATCGCCGCGCAGGCCTGCCTGCCGGTGCTCAAGCTCGGACTCGACTGGTACGACGCCTTCGTGCTGATCGTCGTGCACCCCGACGAGATGCTCGCGAAGCGCGAGGTCGTCGACGACGACGGCATCGTGCACGAGTACGAAGAAGCGCTCACCGGCGAAGCGCCCGGCGCCGGGCCGATGACGCTGTCGTGGCGGGATGTCGCCGATGCGCAGGAGAACCCGGAGGATGGCAGCGGCTGGGCCTACAACGTCGTGATCCACGAGTTCGCGCACGTGATCGACATGYGCGACGGCCGCTCCGACGGCATCCCGCCGCTGCCCGACAAGGAGGCCCACCTGCGCTGGCGCGAGGTGATGCCGGCGAGCTACGAGCGCTTCTGCGGCGAGGTCGACGGCGACGAGGACATCTTCATGGACCCGTACGCCGCCGAAGGCCCCGACGAGTTCTTCGCGGTGGCCTGCGAGACCTTCTTCGTCGCGCCGCTCGACCTGCAGGCCTGGGATGCGGCGCTGTATGCGC
>NZ_JBFUGN010000395.1:0-7411 GCF_056402895.1 Rhizobacter sp. P3_B12
TCCTTGACCTTGGAGCCGGCCCAGATCGAATCTGCCAGGCCGTTGAACATCGTGGCGCGCGTGCCCGTCGGTCCCGGGGGCAGCGGCACCCACGCATGCTCGAACTTCGCGTTGTCCCGGAAGTACGTGATCATCCACGAGCCCTGCGGCACGATCGCCGCCTTCTTGCCGACGAACATCGCGTCCGCACCGAGCGATTTGGCGTTCTCGAAGCTGGCCGAGAGACCCTTGCCCGGCAACCCGGCGAGATAGGTCATCGTTTCTGCAAGCTTGGGGTCGTCGTAGTAGAACTTCGCATCCCAGGGCTTGTCCTGGAACTTGAAGCCGTTCGACACCGCGAAGTGGCTCCACTGGATCTGCCCCATCATGCCGCCGCTTTCGGAGGTCTGATAGCCGTAGACGCTGACGTTCTTCTTGTCGAACTTCGGGCTGGTCGCGTTGTTGCCGGCGGCGTCCACCGTCAGCCGGCGCACGACCTGCTCGAAGCTGCCGCCGTCCTTGGGGTTCCACGCCATGGACTGCAGTTCGGCCAGCGTCACGCCGGCCTTCTTCGCCTGCTCCATGTTGACGATGAAGCCGATCGTGTCCCAGTCCTTGGGCAGGCCATATTGCTTGCCGTCGCGGCCCCAGATCTCATACAGCCCGCCGGCGTAGATGCCGGTGTCGAGCTTGTCGCGCTTGATGAAGGGCGTGAGGTCGACAAGCTGCTTGTTGATGACGAACTCGGGATACTTGGCCAGGTGGTCGGTGAACACGTCGGGCGCTGTACCGGACACAAAACCGGTGGAGATCGCAGTCCAGTACTCGCCCCAGCCCGACTGCGTGATCCTGATCGTGGTACCAGCGTTCTTCTTCTGGAAGTCTGCGGCGCATTGCTGGTAGGCCGGCAGCTGGTTGGAATCCCACAGCATGTACCTGACTTCGGCGGCTTGAGCCGCGCCGGCTGCCAGTGCGCTGACTGCGACGAACAGGGGAATGGCCTTGATCGACATGGGTTGTCTCCGATGCATTTTGTGAAGTGGCGGGGGAACGGGATGCACGGGGCGCTTCATTTGCCGCCGCTGAACTGAACCGACTCGACGACGCGGCGCCCGAAGACGACCAGCAGCACGAGACTGGGCAACACGCTGATGGCGGTGGCGGCCATCAGGCCGGTCCAGTCGGGCTGGCCTTGCGGGGTCTGGGATTTGAAGGTCTGCAGCGCCACCGGCAGCACCTGCTGCGTTCCGTCCTTCGCCACGAGGTACGGCCAGAAGAACTCGTTCCACATGTTGATGCCGGTGAGCATCGCGATCGTCGCGAGCGGCGTGATCGACAGCGGCAGCACGACGCGCGTGAAGATGTAGAGGTACGAAGCACCGTCCAGGAGCGCAGCCTCTTCCAGATCGCGCGGAATCGAAAGGAAGGACTGCCTGAGGAAGAACACGGAGAAGCCCTGCATCAGGCAGAACGGGGCCACCATGCCGGCCATCGTGTTCAGCCAGCCCAGGTCCTTGATCAGGATGAAGTTCGGGATGAAGGTCACGACGCCCGGCACCATCATCGAACCGATGAAGAGCGCGAACAGCAGCCTGCTGCCCGGGAAGCGCAGGCGAGCGAAGGCGTAGGCCGCCATGGCCCCGGAGGTGGTCTGCAGCACGACGATGATCGCGGTGAAGAGCGCCGAGTTGGCGAGTGCGCGCGCGAAGTTGATGTCAGCGCCCGAACCGCCGACGGCCAGGCTCTCCTCGGTGCTGAGCAGGCTCAGCACGCGCTTGAAGTTGAGCAGCGTCGGGTCGCTGGGCAGCAATTGCRTCGACTGCGTGAACACCTCGCCCGGATGCATCAACGCGGTCTTCAGCATCATCCACAGCGGCATCAGCGTGACGCCGAGCATCACGAGAAGCAGGCCCCAGGCCAGCAGGCGGCCGGGGGACACGAGCCTGCGGGGCAGGCCCGGGATGACGAACGCGCTCATGGTGTGCGGCTCACGCCAGGTCGTGTTCGGAGGCGCGCAAGACACGCATCTGAACCACCGTGTAGGCCAGCATCACCAGGCACAGCGTCATCGACATGGCCGACGCATAGCCCATCTTGTAGAAGCTGAAGGCGTTCTGCACGATGTAGTGCACGATCACGCGGGTCGAATCGAGCGGCCCTCCGTTGGTCGTGACGGCGATCGTGTCGAAGATCTGGAACGAGCCGGTGACGCTCGTGACCAGCACGAACACCATGACGGGGCGCAGCAGCGGCAGCGTGACGCGCCAGAACATCTGCCATTCGGACGCGCCTTCCAGGGCGGCAGCTTCGTACAGGTAGCGGGGGATGTTCTGCATGCCGGCGAGAAAGAGCATCGCCACCAGGCCCATGCCCTGCCAGAACCTGCCGTCTTCGAGCATGCGGGCGTAGTTGCCCCAGCCGATGAACTTCGGCTCGCGCAGCAGGTTCCAGTCCGTGAAACTGATTTYGATCGCACGCAGCGTCGGCCACGCGTAGAACACCAGGAAACCAATCAGGGCCGGCAGCACGAGCCCCCACGCGGTCAGCGTTTCGGCGCGGCGCATGRCACCGAGCCCATGCGGTCTACCGCGCTGGAGGATGGCCGGCCGCCGGGATGCGAGGGATGACGCTGTGGTGTTCATCAGGCCTTCAACGGCTGACGCGGATGGGGTGGGCGCATCGTAGTTGGTTCGACGGCAACTCCGATCTGGTGAATACACCTAACTAACGCGAGTTAGAGTAAAACTAACTCGTGTCAGACTGCATGCGAATACGCTATGCGACAACCAAGGGGATTCCTCTCATGACCCAACGCCGTCTGAAAATCGTGCTGATTGGCGCAGGCAGCATCGTCTTCACCCGAAACCTGCTGGGTGACATCCTTTCCTATCCCGAACTTGCGAGCTGCGAGTTCGCGTTGCACGACATCGACGAGCATCGCCTGGCCCTGGCCACGCAGGTGGCGCGTCGCATGGCGGAGGCGCTCGGCGCGACACCGCAGATCAGCGCGACCACCGACCGCCGCCGGGCGCTCGAAGGCGCGCGCTTCGTCATCAGCACGATCCAGGTCGGCGGCTATCGCCCGGCCACGGTGACCGATTTCGAGATCCCGAAGAAGTACGGATTGCGCCAGACCATCGGCGACACGCTGGGCATCGGCGGCATCATGCGCGGCTTGCGCACGATCCCTGTCCAGCTCGACATGCTGCGTGACATGGAAGACGTGTGCGCCGACGGTGCGATCCACCTGAACTACGTCAACCCGATGGCGATGATCACCTGGGCCCTGAACCGGGTGTCGACCCGCATCCCGACCGTCGGGCTGTGCCACAGCGTGCAACACACGGCGCAGGAACTGGCTGCCGACCTCGGCCTGCCCCTGGATGAGATCAACTACACCTGCGCCGGCATCAACCACATGGCGTTCTACCTGCGCTTCGAGCGCAACGGTGAAGACCTGATGCCCAGGCTGCGACAGATCGGAGCCGAGGGCCGCATGCCGGAATGGAATCGCGTCCGCTACGAGATGCTGCGCCAGCTCGGCTACTTCCCGACGGAGTCCAGCGAGCACTTCAGCGAGTACGTGCCCTGGTTCATCAAGGAGGGCCGCGAAGAACTGCTGGCCCACTACAACATTCCGCTCGATGAGTACCCCGGTCGCTGCCAGGTCTTCGAGCATGCCTGGCCCTACATCGAACGCGAACTCGAGGCCCCCGGCTCGCAGGATGTGCGCGAACTGCGCGAGGAGTTGGGCGCGGCCAGGATCCACGTGATGCCGCGCGAGCTGAACCATGCGGAGCGTCTGCTCGAAGGCCTGAACACGGTCGAGAGGTCGGTCGAATACGGCGGCACGATCATTCACGCGATGGTCAGCGGTGAGCCGCGGGTGGTGTATGGCAACGTGCCGAATCACCACCTCATCGACAACCTGCCCGATGGTTGCGCGGTCGAAGTGCCGTGCGTGGTCGACGCCAACGGCGTGCGCCCGACCCGCATCGGGGCGCTGCCGGTGCAGCTGGGCGCCTTGATGCGGACCAACGTGAACGTGCAGGAGCTGGTCGTCGAGTCGGTCTTGAAGCAGGACCGCGAGCATGTGTACCATGCTGCGATGCTCGACCCCCATACGGCCGCAGTGCTCGATCTGGCGCAGATTCGAGCGATGGTCGACGAGCTGCTGGCAGCGCACGGCGCGTTGATGCCCGACTACCTGCGCACCTGAACCTTTGTCGCTCCCCGGACCCTGCCCATGCCCCACGTCGCCAAGAACCCTCCCACGAGCAGCGAGGTAGCTCGCCGTGCAGGGGTGTCGCGCACGACCGTTTCGTTCGTGCTGAACAACGTGCTGGATCAGGGCATCAGCGACGCCACCCGGAAACGCGTGCTCGCAGCCGCACGCGAGATGGGCTACGAGYCCAACGCGGCGGCCCGCACGCTCGCGCGGGGCACGGCGGGAACGGTCGGGCTCGTGATTCCCAAGGCTTCGCATCTGTATGTCGACTCGTTTCTGGGCCAGTTGATCGCGACCATCAACGAGGAATGCCATCGACACGGATTGAAGCTGCTGATCGAATCGACGGAAGACGAGGGCCGCGAGCCCGGGGCTTTCGTCAACCTGGTGAGCAGCCGGCGCATCGACGGGCTCATCGTCGTCAATCTGCGCACGGCCGACCAGGAGCACCTGCTGCGATTGCGCGATGCGCGCGTTCCCCTGGTCGTGCTGGGAAGCGGGGTGCCTGATTTCCAGGGGWTCTGCACGACCGGCCACGACACCGGCAAGTCGGCGCAAACCGCGGTCAAGCACCTGCTCGGCCTGGGACATCGACGCATCGCCTACGTCAGCTTTGCGCAGCCCGAGTACCACACGGTCCACCAGCGCGAACAGGGCTGGCGCGACGCACTCAGCGCGCAGGGTGTCGACGCCGATCCCGAGTGGGTGGAATACGGTGACATCACCGCACACAGCGGCTACCTCGCCACGCAGCGCCTGATTGCGCGAGGCCACGAGTTCACTGCCCTGTTCGCTGGCAACGACATGATTGCATTCGGTGCCATCAAGGCCTTGAACGAAGCCGGATTCCGCATTCCCGAGGACATCGCGCTGGTCGGCTACGACGACATTCCGCTGGCCGCGTTCGCCGTGCCTGCACTGACCACCATGCGCGCAGATCCCATCGGGCACGGCCAGGATGCCATGCAGTTGCTGCTCGCGCAGCTGCACCATCAGGCAGGGGCTGTTCCATCACACGCCGAGCGCGAATCCGAACTCGTGATCCGTGTGTCGTGTGGCGCACAGCTGCCGGGCAGGAACCAGGCCTGAAGTTCGTCAGCATCCACCCTCCCGCCTCGGCGTCCACGCCGACGGGCGCCTGGCGCAGTTCACCCCGCTGCCGCATACTCCGCCGCAAAAGCAGGGAGAGAGCGTGGCCGCTGCGACCGTCAATCGCGACAGAAGGTCCATCCGAAGTGCGTTGGTCTTCCGCATTTCGGCATTGGCCGTGGCCGTCCTGCTCGTCTTTGCGCTCAGCGCTTTCTACGTCATCGTCAGGCCTGCCGTGGGCCAGCTGGCCCATTCACAGCTGCAGCAGGCCGCAGCCGAACTCGATGGCCGCGCCCAGCAGCTCCTGGGTACCGTAGAGACGACCTTGCGCACCTCCAGGGATTGGGGGCGCCATGGCAGCGCGAGCCTGGACGACCTGTCCCGCTTCAACGAGTTCTTCTTCTCGGTGATCGCCAACCACGGCGAGATCAGCTCGGTGCTGCTCGCCAGCGAGACCGGCCGCGAGATCCTGCTGCTGCGCAATGCCGACGGCACCTGGGTCAACCGCCTGACCAACCCCGACCAGTGGGGCAAGACCGCCTACTGGCTGCATTGGGACCAGCAACAGCGCTTGACCAGGATCGAAGCGCGCGAGCTCGACTACGACGCCCGCCAACGCCCCTGGTTCACGGCCGCGATGGCGCTCCCCGATGGCGACAAGGTGGCGTGGACGGCGCCGTACATCTTCTTCACCACCCGCGAGCCCGGCATCACGGCCGCTGCCCGCTGGACGGCTGCCGATGGCCACCGCTTCGTCATCAGCCACGACGTGCGCCTGCTCGACCTCTCGCGCTTCACCACCCGCGTGGTCGCGGGCCGCAACGGCATGGCCGCCATCCTTCATCCGGATGGCCGCGTGATGGGGCTGCCGCGCGGCGACCGGTTCGCCTCCGACGAGGGCATCCGCTCCAGCGTGCTGCAAGACGTGGCGCAGCTCGGCGTGGCCCCGCTCGCCGATGCACTCCAGGCGTGGCGGGCTGCCGATGAGCGGCAAGACCTGCGCTACCCAAGCCAGGGCGAGCACTGGTACGCGCTCGTGCGGCGCAGCGTCATCGGCCAGAACCAGGTGCTGCTGGCCGTCGCGGCGCCGGAGGCCGATTTCGTCCCCGACAAAGGGGCCAGCGCCGCCATGCTGCTGCTGCTCGGCGCGCTGGCCGTGGCCAGCGGCACGGCACTCGCCACGCGCATCGCACGCCAGTTCGCACGGCCGCTGGAGCAACTGTCGGAAGAAAGCAGCCGCATCGGCCAGCTGCAACTGGCACAGCCGGTTCAGGTGGCCACGCCGTGGCGCGAGGTGGCCCAGCTGGCCCAGGCACAGGAGTCGATGCGGCAGCGGCTGCTGTCGGCAACGCACGATCTCGCGCAGGCGAACGCCACGCTGGAAGGCGAAGTCGCGCATCGCACCGAAGCGCTCGAGGCCAAGCTCGCCGAGCTCMACCACGAGCGCGAGCGCCTGCGCCGCATCCTGGAAACCGCCCCGGTGGGCGTGGCCATTTCCGTGGAGGGAACGGTGCGGTTCGCCAACCCGCGCACCCATGAGCTCATCCGGCTGACGGGAACGAACCAGCCGGACACCTACGCCGACCCGGCCGACCGCGACCGCATGATGGCGATGCTTCAGAAAGACGGCATCGTCCGGAACTACGAGCTGCGGATGAACGGCCCCGACGGCCTGGCGCGCGACATCCTGGCCACCTACCTGCCCACCGAGTACGAGGGCAAGGCCGGCATCCTGGGCTGGCTGGTCGACATCACCGCGCAGAAGGAAGACGAGCGCGCGCTCGAGCAGGCCAAGGCCGCCGCCGAAGACGCGACGCAGGCCAAGTCGATGTTCCTGGCCAACATGAGCCACGAGATCCGCACGCCGATGAACGCCATCATCGGCATGTCGCACCTGGCGCTGCGCACCGAGCTCGCGCCCAAGCAGCGCGACTACGTGCAGAAGATCTACAACGCGGGCACGGCGCTGCTCGGCATCATCAACGACATCCTCGATTTCTCGAAGATCGAGGCCGGCAAGCTGGATGTCGAGACGGTCGACTTCAACCTCGACGACGTGCTGTCCAACCTCGCGACGGTCACGGTGGCCAAGGCCCAGGAGCAGGACCTCGAGTA
>NZ_JBFUGN010000396.1:0-5319 GCF_056402895.1 Rhizobacter sp. P3_B12
GGTCGCGCGGGTGTTGTTGTGGTCGTACAGCGCGCGGGCGGTGGCGGTCTTCAGGTCGGACACCAGCGGCTCCGAGACGGCCCAGTCGCCGGCATCGGCCAGCTCGCTGCCGCCCCCGGCGCCGGCGGCGATGTCGACCCACTTGATGTTCCAGCCGACCTGGGTCGTGCCGTCGCTGTTGCCGCATTCGCCGGTCGAGCTCGCGATCGCGGTCTTCTTGTAGCGCGCCGTGCCGCCGTACAGCGAGAGCGCGTAGCCGATCATCAGGTCGCCCGCGCTGTGCGCCGCGACGTAGCACCAGTTCGGCCCGGTGCAGTAGCAGTCGAGCGCGTTGCGCACCAGGTAGTTCTGGTCGGAGACGTGGTTGTAGCCGTCCCAGTTGACCGACTTCTTGTTGACGCCGGCCTCGACGGTCGCCGGCCCCCAGTAGGTGAAGTCGGCATAGTTGCCGAGGATCCCGCCGCCGGTGCGGCCGTTGATCCACAACGAGTAGTTGGTCGCCAGGGCCGCCGTCGTCAGGCCGACGAGCACGGCGCCGATCCCGGCCAGGCACAGCCGCGTGAGGTGTCGCATTGGGTTGTCTCCCTGTGTTGTCGAAACCGGCATGAAACCGATCTCGCGAGGCCCGAAAAGTACGCTCGTGCGGAAAAGTTCAGAAGCCCGAAGTTCCCCTCTTGACTTGCGCGATGTTCGCCCGCGTGTCTTGCACTTTCGTGTCAGCCTGGAGGCGGTGTCGTGGCCGCTTCCGGGTAACGAGTTCATCGCMCTGAGCAACTCGTGCAGCTGGGCTCGGCTGGCCGGATGAATTGCCGATCTTTATTCCGAAGTTGTTTCGCGGAGAACTTCTTGTGAAACAACAGCTTGCGTACTTTTCTAGTCTTCTTGCTGCGGATTTTCTGCCGATCTTTTTGCCGATCTTTTCAGTCGCCCCGCGTCTCACAGACCGCACAGCTTTCGGAACGGCCCCAGCACCGCTTCGCCGCGGAACGGCTTGACGATCCAGCCGGTGACGCCGATCGCCTTGCCGCGCTCGCGCATCTCGGTGTTGTCCTCGGTGGTCAGCATCACGATGCGCACTGCTGCGTTGCCGAGCTCGCTGCGGATCTTCTCGGCCATCGTCAGGCCGTCCATGTTCGGCATGTTGATGTCGCTCACCACCAGCTTGATGGCCGGGTCGAGCGACAGTTGGCGCAGGCCGTCGCGCCCGTCGTTGGCCTGGGCCACGTCGAAGCCGTTCTGCTTCAGGAAGCTGCAGACGATCTCGCGCATCGTGTGGGAGTCGTCGACGACCAGGATCTGGGCCATTCAGCGGTTTCTCTTCAGAAGAATTCCAGCTCGCCGGTGTTGTCGGTGGACGCCGGATTCGAGAACTCGACGAAGGCCTCGGGGCGGAACAGCAGGTTGAAGATGAAGCGCTGCACGATGGTCAGCGAACGCTGGCGCGGGTGGTTCGGGTCCGCGAGCTGGTAGCGGATGCACAGCTGCGGATCCTGCGAGCCGAACGAGATGTACTTCTGCTCGTGGTTGATCACGATCGGYACCTGCGTCTGCTGCGTCGGGAACGCCTCGGACGGGATGTAGTGGTTCTTGAACGCGCCCCAGATCAGGTTCGTGGTCTCGGCGATCAGGTTGTTGAGCTCGCGAAAGCCCAGGTCGCCGCCGACGCCCTCGAAGCCCATCCCCTGGGCCATGCCCTGGCGCAGCGCGCCTTCCTCGGTCTGCAGCATCATGTAGCCGCGGCACCAGGTGCTCTCCAGCGCAATCAGCGTCGACACCTGGCCGTAGATGATGCGGTCGTGCACCACGTAGGGCGCCCCGGCCTCCACCGTCGCGTTCGGGAACATCGAGCGGATGGCCTTGCAGGTCAGCTCGACGATGCCGTGCACCAGCGCCATCGGGTAGCGCAGGCCGAACAGGCTGCGCTCGATGTGGGCGCGCAGCTCATCGAGCTGGCCGCTGGCCCACGGGTGCGTGATGCAGCGCGATTCGTCGTCGGTCAGGGCCCGCGTGCTGGTGCGGCGCAGGAAGATCGGCAGCTCCGGGCGTTGGCGGTGCAGGGYCTGCGCGAGCTTCAGGCTGTCAGGCCCGTCGCAGGGCAGGTCTTCGGCCAGCAGCACGCCGGCCAGGTCCTTGTGCTGGGCCAGCGCGTCCATCGCGTCGGCCGCCGCGCGCGGCACGGTGATGATCCCGAGCGATTCGCAGAACTTGAGCAGCTCGGGATAGTGCTTCGGATCGTGCTCGAGCAGCAGGATCTTGGCGGCGAGGAAAGCGGTATCGGCCATGGGAAGGAATATCGGTAGCACAGCAGGAGACTGAACGCATCCCCCATCTTTTTGTCGGTTGCCGTGCTGATGTGCCGAGGGGTCTCGCAACGCGCGTCAGATAATTCACGGCTTTTCTTCGAGCTTCATCCCTTTCCGAGGATTCCCATGTTCCAACGTCCGACAGCCGTTCTCGCGGCTGCATGCGCCTTGTTCATCGCCGGTTGCGCCACCGAAAGCTCCCGCACGCTGGAGGTCGCCAAGGTGCAGGCCGCCGCGGCGCCGTTCAACGGCACGCGCCTGCCGGTCTCGGTCGGCAAGTTCGACAACCGCTCCACCTTCATGCGCGGCGTGTTCTCCGATGGCGTCGACCGCCTCGGCAGCCAGGCCAAGACCACGCTGATTGCGCACCTGCAGCAGTCGCAGCGCTTCTCGGTGCTCGACCGCGACAACATGTCCGAGACCAGCCAGGAAGCCAAGCTGCAGGGCACGGCGCAGAAGCTGCGCGGCGCCTCGTACGTGGTGACCGGCGACATCTCCGAATTCGGCCGCAAGGAGGTCGGCGACCACCAGCTGTTCGGTTTGTTCGGCCGCGGCAAGACGCAGATCGCCTACGCGAAGATCACGCTCAACATCGTCAACAGCCTGACCGCCGAGGTCGTCTACTCGGCCCGCGGCGCCGGCGAGTACGAGCTGTCGAACCGCGAGGTGCTCGGCTTCGGCGGTACCGCCAGCTACGACGCGACGTTGAACGGCAAGGTGCTCGACCTCGCGATGCGCCAGGCGGTCGACGACCTCGTCACCGCGAAGGACAGCGGTCAGTGGGGCAAGGAGGCAGCCAAGTGACAGGGCGCTTCCTTGTCGCCGCCTGTGCGCTGGCGATGCTGGCCGGCTGCGCGAAGCCGCGCCCGCCGCTGTACCTGTGGGAGTCGTTCCCGCGCCAGCAGTACGACGCGCTGCAGCGCGGCGGCGCCGGCGCGCAGGAGCAGATCGCCGCGCTGGAGGAGCATGTCGTGAAGGCGCGTGCGCAGAACGCCGCGTTGCCGCCCGGCCTGCGTGCCCACCTGGGCATGCTGAAGCTGTCGATCGGCGACCCCGGCGAGGCACGCCAGCTCTGGCAGGCCGAGAAGCTCGCGTTCCCGGAATCGGCACCCTACATGGACCAGCTGCTGAAGCGCCTGGACGGCCCCGTGGCCAAGACGGAGAAACCGGCATGACGCGCGTCCGATCCCTGATCCTGTGGGCTGCCGTCGCTGGCGCCGCATTGCTCGGCGGCTGCGCGAGCACCCCGGCCTACGACTACACGGCCTTCAATCGCGCGAAGCCGGCCTCGCTGCTGGTGCTGCCGCCGCTCAACGAGTCGCCCGAGATCAGCGCGACCGCCTCCGTCTGGAGCCACGCGACCCGGCCGCTCGCCGAAGCGGGCTACTACGTGCTGCCGGTCACGCTGGTCGACGAGACCTTCCGCCAGAACGGCGTGGACACCGCGCACGATGCCCAGGAGGTCTCGCCGAAGAAGCTGCGCGAGTTCTTCGGTGCCGACGCGGCGGTCTACATCAAGGTGCGCAAGTACGGTGCGAGCTACGCGGTGCTGTCCAGCGAGACGCGCGTCGAGGTCGAGGCCCGCATCGTCGACCTGCGCAGCGGCGAGCTGCTGTGGAAGGGCTCGGCGGTGGCCAGCTCGTCCGAGGAGCAGCAGCAGTCGCAAGGCGGCCTGATCGGCGCGCTGGTGGGGGCGCTGGTGCGGCACGTCATGAGCAACGCCACCGACGAGTCGTACCGCTGGGCCGGGGTGGCCGACGATCGGCTGCTGGGAGCGCCGCGCCGCAGCGGCGTTCTGCCGGGTCCGCGCTCGCCGCTGTACGGTCAGCCGATGCCGGTGCAGTGACCGTCTCCGGCCGCGCCCGCATGCCCCAGGCATGCGCGGCCAGCCGGAACCCGAGCAGCGCCAGCGCGATGCCGGCGAAGACCCAGGCCGAGACGTGGCCCAGCTTCGCCTGCATCACGCCGTGCAGCGCCGCGAGCGCGACTGCTGCGTACACCAGCTTGTGCAGCCGCAGCCACTGGCGCTTCATCCGGCGGATCGCCCAGTGGGTCGAGGTCAGCGCGAGCGGCAGCAGCAACAGCAGCGCCGCCGAGCCGACCGCGATGAACGGGCGCTCGGCCAGGTCCTGCGCATACGCACGCAGCGTGCCGGCATCGAAGCCCAGGTACAGCCCGAGGTGCACCACCGCATAGCCGAAGCTCCACAGCCCGAGCTGGCGGCGTTGGCGGATCAGCGCGTTCCAGTCGCCGATGCGCCGCCCGCAGTGCAGCGCGACCGCACGCGACGCCCACACCGAGAGGCGGCGCAGCGGCGTGATCGCGAGCGTCGCCAGCAGCAGCGCCATCGCCCACCAGCCGCTCGCGTGCGTCAGCGCGGCGATCGGATCGGGGCCGAGCGTGCCGGCGATGAACGCCAGGCCCCAGCGCAGACCCGGCCACGCGCCGAGCGCGAAGCACAGCAGCGTCGGCAGCCTGCTGCTAGAAATTGCGGGCGAGGTCCATGCCGGCATACAGCGACGCGACCTCGGCCGCGTACCCGTTGAAGGGCAGGGTGGGGCGCTTGGCGAGTTCGCCCAGCCGCAGCTCGCGGCGCTGCGACCAGCGCGGGTGCGGCACCTCCGGGTTCACGTTGCCGAAGAAGCCGTACTCCGACGGCGCGGCCTGCATCCAGGTCGACACCGGCGGCTGCTCCACGAGCCGGATGTGCGTGATGGCCTTCGGGCTCTTGAAGCCGTACTTCCACGGCACCGCCAGCCGCAGCGGCGCGCCGTTCTGCGGCGGCAGCGCGGTGCCGTACAGGCCGGTCGCCACCAGCGCCAGCGGGTGCATGGCCTCGTCGATGCGCAGCGCCTCGGTGTAGGGCCAGTCGAGCATCGGGCGGCGCTGGCCGTACATCTCGGACGRCCGCAGCACCGAGATGAACTGCACGTGGCGAGCGCGCGAGGTCGGAGCGACCCGCTTCAGCAGTGCGGCGAGCGGGAAGCCGCGCCATGGCACCACCATCGACCAGCCC
>NZ_JBFUGN010000397.1:0-5314 GCF_056402895.1 Rhizobacter sp. P3_B12
ATCCAGTCGAGGAGCATTTCCCCATTCTCGCAGCTGTCGCTATGCCGAGGAGCGCAGTGGGGCAGGCAGCAGCCGTTTTTCGATCGCGTCGAAACCGTATTGCACGGCCAGCGCCAGCACCGCCGCCGGCAGCGCGCCGGCCAGCATCGCCGCGCTGTCGTTGACCGCCAGGCCCGCGACGATGCGCTCGCCGAAGCCGCCGGCGCCGATGAAGGCGGCGACGGTCGCGGTGCCGACGTTGATCACCGCCGCCGTCTTGACCCCCGCCAGCAGCGTCGGCGCGGCCAGCGGCAGCTGCACATGGCGCAGCGTCTGCCGCGGCGTCAGGCCGAGCGACAGCGCCGCCTGCGCCAGCCCCACCGGCACGCCCTGCAGCCCGGCATGCGTGTTGCGCACGATCGGCAGCAGCGCATAGAGGAACAGCGCGATCAGCGCCGGCAGCAGCCCGATGCTGCCGACCACCGCGATCAGGAAGGCCAGCAGCGCGAGCGACGGCACCGTCTGCAGCACCGACACCACGCCCATCACGACACCGGCGCTGCGCGGCCAGCGCCACGCCGCCACGCCGAGCGGCACGCCGACCAGCACCGCCACCGCCAGCGAGCCGAACACCAGCAGCAGGTGCTGCCCGGCGAGCCGCGCGAAATCGGGGCCGAACAACCGCTGCATGAACGTGACCGGCTTCGAGGCTGCCGCCGCGCTGCCCGACAGGAACTGCCGTGCGACCTCGGCGAAACTCTTGCCGTCGAGCTCGACCTGGGCGTTCAGCGAGATCATCGCCGCCTCGTCGATGYGACCGGCCAGCGATTGCAGCGGCGCCGGATCGAGCGCGGCGCGCATCAGCAGCACCGCGTCGTACTTCGGGAAGAAGTTCAGGTCGTCCTTCAGCACGCGCAGCTGGTAGCGGCCGACCTTCGCGTCGGTGCTGTAGATGTCGATCAGGTCGATGCGGCGCGCCGCGACCGCGTCGTAGGCCAGGCCGTGGTCCAGGCCGGCCGGCTTGTCGTAGCCGAGCTGGTAGGCCGCCTTCAGCGCCGGCCAGCCGTCGGCACGCTCCAGGAACTCGTGCGACAGCCCCAGCCGCAACGCCGCCGCCTGCGGCTTCAGCAGGTCGGAGATGCGCTCGATGCCGAGCTGCTGCGCCTGCGATTCGAGCATCGCGAGCGCATAGGTGTCGTTGAAGCCGAGCGGCACCGCGGCCTTCAGCCCGCGCGGGGCCAGCCACGCGTTCAGCTCGTCGAGCGACGGGTTGCCCTCGCGCTTCAGCAGCTCGCGCACGATGGTGCCGGTGTATTCGGGGTAGACGTCGACCGCGCCGCTCGCCAGCGCCTGCTCCAGGATGCCGGTGTTGCCCAGGCCCTGCTTGTGCGTGGCCGCGATGCCGGCGCGCTCATAGGTCTGGCGCACGATCTCGCCGAGCACGTACGACTCGGTGAAGCGCTTGGAGCCGACGGTGACGCTGTCGGCCGCGTGCGCGCCGGCGCCACACGCCATCAGCAGGCCCGTCAGCAAGCCGGCAGCGACGGCGCGCAACGCCTTCATCCCTTCAGCGCCGCGGCGTTGATGGGGGTGGGCGGGTGGCCGGCGTTGGGCCCGAAGCCGAGCGCGGCGATCAGGTTGTCGGCCGCGAGGTTGGCCATCGCGCGCCGCGTCGCGATCGTCGCGCTCGCGATGTGCGGCGTCAGCACGACGTTGGGCACCGTCAGCAGGGCGGGGTTCAGCGCCGGCTCGCCCTCGAACACGTCGAGCCCGGCCGACGCGATGCGCCGCTCGGCCAGCGCCTGCGCGAGCGCCGCATCGTCGACRACGCCGCCGCGCGCGATGTTGGTCAGCGTCGCGCTGCGCTTCATCTGCGCGAGCTCGGCCGCGCCGATCGCATGGTGCGAGGCCGGCGAGTACGGCACCACGATCACCAGGTGGTCGGCATCGCGCAGCAGCGCCTCTTTCGAGACGTAGCTCGCGCGGCATTCGGCCTCGATGGCGGGCGCGAGCCGCGAGCGGTTGTGGTAGATCACCTTCATGCCGAAACCGAGCGCGCCGCGCTTCGCGATGCCCTGCCCGATGCGGCCCATGCCGAGGATGCCGAGCGTCGCGCCGTGCACGTCGCCGCCAGCGAACATGTCGTAGGACCACTTCTTCCAGTCGCCGCGGCGCAGGAAGTGCTCCGATTCGGCGATGCGCCGCGCCGCCGCCATCATCAGCGCGAAGCCGAAATCGGCGGTGGTCTCGGTCAGCACGTCGGGCGTGTTGGTGCACAGCACGCCGCGTGCGTTGCAGGCGTCGACGTCGATGTTGTTGTAGCCGACCGCCATGTTGCACACCGCCTTCAGCTGCGGGTTGGCATCGAGCACCTCGGCATCGAAGCGCTCGCTGCCGGTGGCGAGCACGCCCTGCTTGCCGGCCAGGTGCTGGATCAGCTCGGGCTTCTTGAAGACGCGGTCTTCCGGGTTGTCCTGCACGTCGAAGTGCGCCCGCAGGCGATCGACGATGTCGGGAAAGATGGCACGCGAGACGAGTACGGCAGGCTTCATGTCATTTCCTCTTTTTCAACAAGCAGGTCAGAACCAGATCAGGGTCATCAGCACGAACAGCGGCAGCAGCACGGCCATCGACCAGCCCATGTAGCCGAAGAAGCCGGGCATCCGGATGCCGCGGCTTTCGGCCACCGCTTTCACCATCAGGTTGGGCGCATTGCCGATGTACGAGTTGGCGCCCATGAACACCGAGCCGGCCGAGATCGCGACCAGCGTGGTGGCGTACTGCGTCATCAGCTGCTGCGCATCGCCGCCGGCGGCGTTGAAGAACACCAGGTAGGTCGGCGCATTGTCCAGAAACGACGACAGCGTGCCGGCGGCCCAGAAATACATCCCCGGCCGCGGCGTGCCATCGGGCGCGGTGACGGCCGACACGATCGCGCCGAACGGCCCGTCGACGCCGGCGCGCAGCATCGCGATGACCGGGATGATGGTCAGGAAGATGCCGGCGAACAGCTTCGCGACCTCGACGATCGGGCCGAAGCTGAACTGGTTCTGCGCGTGGGCCGAGGGCGGGGTGAGGAACCAAGAGGTTGCGGCGATCGCGAGCAGGCCGAGGTCGCGCGCGAGGCCTTGCCAGGTGATCTCGGCACCGGCCAGCGTGAACGCGACGCCCCCCTTCCAGACGCCGCTCATCAGGATCAACCCGGCCACGCCGGCCAGCAGCGCGAGGTTGACCGTGCCCTCGATGCCGAAGCCGCGCGTGTCCGGCGTCGGGTCGACGGGACGCGGCTCGTCCTGGCGGCAATACCAGCGGTCGATCACCCAGAAGATCGCGAGCAGCGTGCCCACCATGAACAGCGTGTGCGGCAGCAGGTGCACCAGCGTCCACGAGAACGCCACGCCCTGCAGGAAACCGAGGAAGAGCGGCGGATCGCCCAGCGGCGTCAGCGCGCCGGCTGCGTTCGACACGATGAAGATGAAGAACACCACGACGTGGGCCGTGTGGCGCCGGTGGTCGTTCGCGCGGATCAGCGGGCGGATCATCAGCATCGACGCGCCGGTGGTGCCCATCACGCTGGCCAGCACCGCGCCGATCGCCATCAGCGCGACGTTCAGCCCCGGGCCGCCGTGCAGGTTGCCACGCACGAAGATGCCGCCGGCGACGATGAACAGCGTGGCCAGCAGCACGATGAACGGGATGTACTCGCCGACCGCGGCATGCACCAGGCCGTGCCACGCGGCATCGAGACCGGAGCGCGCCGCCTGCGGCACGAGGTAGGCGAGCGCCCACGCAGCCACCACCTTGCCGTAGTGCCGGTGCCAGAAGCCCGGCACGGCGAGCGGCAGCAGCGCGATCGACAGCAGCAATCCTGCGAACGGCAGGCCCCACAGCGGCCCGAGCATCAGCCGAGGAAGCGCGTGAAGCCGGCCACCGGCTCGCGCTCGGTGACCAGCGTGTTCTCGACCGCGGCCGGATCGGCGACGCCGAGCGACATGCCGCACACCAGCATCTCGTCGTCGCACGCGCCCAGCTGCGGCAGGATGATGCGGTGGAACTGCGTGAAGGCCGCCTGCGGGCAGGTGTCGAGGCCGCGGGCGCGCGCGGCGACCATCACGTTCTGCAGGAACATGCCGTAGTCGAGCCAGCTGCCCTGCTGCATCACGCGGTCGATCGTGAACATCAGGCCGACCGGCGCGTCGAAGAACACGTAGTTGCGGCCGTGCTGCGCATGCATGCGCGGCTTGTCGCCCTTGGTGATGCCGAGCAGGCCGTAGAGGTCCCAGCCGACCTTGCGGCGGCGGTCGATGTAGGGCGGGCGCCATTCCACCGGGTAGTAGGCGTACTCCTCGCGGTGCTGCGCCGCGACTGCGGGGTCGTCGTAGACGGCGGTGATGTCGCGCGCCAGCGCCTGCAGCGGCTCGCCRGTCAGCACGTAGACCTTCCACGGCTGCGTGTTGGTGCCCGACGGCGCACGCGATGCGACGCGCAGGATGTCCTCGATGGTCTCGCGCGGGATCGGCGTCGGCAGGAAGGCGCGCAGCGAGCGGCGCGAGGTGATCGCTGCGTCGACGGCGGCGGTCTGCTCGGGGGTCGGCGGGGGGAGCGGGAGATTCACGGGCGCAATCCTTCAAGGGCCTGGGTCAGGACATCCGGCAACGCGGCCGGGCGGCGCGTCGCGCGGTCGACATAGACATGCACGAAATGGCCGCGTGCCGCACACAGCAGCTCGCCGGCGGCGAACAGGCCGATCTCGTAGCGCACGCTGGAGCCGCCGACGTGGGCGACGCGCAAGCCGGCATCGACCATCTGCGGGAACGCGATCGGCGCGAAGTAGTTGCAGTGGGTCTCGACCACCAGCCCGATCACCGCGCCGGCGTGGATGTCGAGCGCGCCGGCCTCGACCAGGTAGCGGTTGACCGCGGTGTCGAACAGGCTGTAGTAGACGACGTTGTTGACGTGGCCGTAGGCGTCGTTGTCCATCCAGCGCGTCGACAGGCTCGTGAAGTGCCGGTAGGCGCTGCGTGCTTCGGGTTGCGGGCGGATGGGCGGCGTGGGAGGCATCGTCATGGCGCTGCATTGTTCCATTGCTCGCGGCTGGCCAGCGCCTCGCGCAGCGTCGTGAGCTGCACCGCGACGGTGTCGGCGATCTCGCGGCCGTAGCCGCCAGCCATGCTGACCGCGACCGGAATGCGGCGCTCGCGGGTGGCAGCGAAGACACGGCGGTCGCGCTCGGCGAGGCCCGCGGCCGTGAGCTTCAGGCGGCCCAGGCGGTCGCCCTCGTGCGGATCGGCACCGGCCAGGTAGAACACCAGCCCCGGCGCGCCGTGCGCATGGC
>NZ_JBFUGN010000398.1:0-5314 GCF_056402895.1 Rhizobacter sp. P3_B12
CGTCGCGGACTTCGCCGGCCTCACGCGCGACCGCCACTACGGCGACGGCCGCCTGGGCGACCGCGAGTTCATCGTCGTCGACACCGGCGGCTTCGAGCCCGACAGCACCACAGGCATCGTCAAGGAGATGGCCAAGCAGACGCGCCAGGCCGTCGCCGAGGCCGATGCGGTGATCTTCGTCGTCGACGTGCGCGCCGGCGTGTCGGCGCACGACCACGACATCGCCCGCTACCTGCGCTCGGTCAACAAGAAGGTGCTGCTGGCCGTCAACAAGGCCGAGGGCATGGTCGACTCGCCGCTGCTGGGCGAGTTCTACGAGCTCGGCATGGGCGAGCCGCACCCGATCTCGTCGGCGCACGGCCAGGGCATCCGCAGCCTGACCGAGGCTGCACTCGAAGACTTCCCGTTCGACGAAGAACCCGAGGAGCCGGAAGAGGGCGCGCCGATCCGCCTGGCCGTCGCCGGCCGGCCGAACGTCGGCAAGTCGACGCTGATCAACACCTGGCTCGGCGAGGAGCGCCTGGTGGCGTTCGACCAGCCGGGCACGACGCGCGACGCGATCACCGTGCCGTTCGAGCGCCATGGGCAGAAGTTCGAGCTGATCGACACCGCCGGGCTGCGCCGCAAGGGCAAGGTGTTCGAGGCGATCGAGAAGTTCTCGGTCGTCAAGACGCTGCAGGCCATCGCCGATGCGAACGTCGTGCTGCTGCTGCTCGACGCGACCCAGGGCGTGACCGACCAGGACGCGCACATCGCCGGCTACATCCTCGAGAGCGGCCGTGCGGTGGTGCTGGCCGTCAACAAGTGGGATGCCATCGACGACTACCAGAAGCAGACGCTCGAGCGCTCGATCGAGCAGCGTCTCGCCTTCCTGAAGTTCGCGCCGGTGCTGCGCATCTCGGCCATCAAGCGGCAGGGGCTCGGGCCGGTGTGGCAGGGCATCGCCGATGCGCATGCGTCGGCCACCCGCAAGATGACGACGCCGGTGCTGACGCGGCTGCTGCACGAGGCGGTGGAGTTCCAGACGCCCAAGCGCGCCGGTGCCTTCCGCCCGAAGCTGCGCTACGCCCACCAGGGCGGCATGAACCCGCCGGTGATCGTGATCCACGGCAACTCGCTCGAGCACGTGACCGACGTGTACAAGCGCTTCCTCGAAGGGCGCTTCCGGTCGCACTTCAAGCTGGTCGGCACCCCGCTGCGCATCGAGATGCGCTCGTCGAGCAACCCGTTTGCGGACAAAGAGTGACCGACAAAGATTGCTTCATTTGGCCCGCCATGCTGCGATGCAGCGCGGCGCTGTGTTAACGTGACGACCTCCATCACTTTCCATCACGGAGCATATCGTGAGCAATAAAGGGCAGCTTCTACAAGACCCGTTTCTGAACCTGCTTCGCAAAGAGCATGTTCCGGTGTCGATCTACCTCGTGAACGGCATCAAACTGCAGGGCCACATCGAATCCTTCGATCAGTACGTCGTCCTGCTGCGCAACACCGTGACGCAAATGGTCTACAAGCACGCGATCTCGACCGTCGTGCCCGGCCGCGCGGTGAATTTCCACGCCGCCGAGGCGCCGGAGCAGACCTGAGACCGCTGAGGCCGCTCGGGTGGGTGCGCCACCAACTTCCGAGGTGGCGTCCCGCATGACCGCTGCTGCTTCCAACGCCGCGGCGCAAGCCGCGTTGCCGCGCGCCATCCTGGTGGGTGTCGATTTCGGCGGTGGCTCCCATTTCGATGCGAGCCTCGACGAACTCGCGCTGCTGGCGGAATCGGCCGGCGACCTGCCGGTCGCACGCGTCACGGCGCGGCGCAAGTCGCCCGACCCGGCGCTGTTCGTCGGTTCCGGCAAGGCCGACGAGATCAAGGCCCTGGTGCTCGGCCACCAGGCCGAGGCAGTGCTGTTCGACCAGGCCTTGTCGCCGGCGCAGCAGCGCAACCTCGAACGCCACCTGGGCGTGGCCGTCGCCGACCGCACGATGCTGATCCTCGAGATCTTCGCCGCCCGGGCGCAGAGCCACGAGGGCAAGCTGCAGGTCGAACTCGCGCGGCTGCAGTACCTGTCGACACGCCTGGTGCGCCGCTGGAGTCACCTGGAGCGCCAGCGCGGCGGCATCGGCAACCGCGGCGGCCCCGGCGAGGCGCAGATCGAACTCGACCGCCGCATGATCGGCGAGCGCATCAAGTCCGTGAAGGAGCGGCTGGTGCGCGTGAAGAAGCAGCGCAACACGCAACGCCGCTCACGCGAGCGCAGCGGCACCTTCCGCATCTCGCTGGTGGGCTACACGAACGCCGGCAAGTCGACGCTCTTCAATGCGCTCGTGAAGGCGAAGAGCTATTCCGCCGACCAGCTGTTCGCGACGCTCGACACCACCACGCGCCAGCTCTACCTCGAAGACATCAGCCGCTCGGCCGCGCTCTCGGACACCGTCGGTTTCATCCGCGACCTGCCGCACAAGCTGGTCGAGGCCTTCGAGGCGACGCTGCAGGAGGCAGCCGACGCCGACCTGCTGCTGCACGTGGTCGATGCCGCGAGCCCGGTGCTGGCCGAGCAGATGGCCGAGGTGCAACGCGTGCTGGGCGACATCGGCGCGGCCGAGATCCAGCAGGTGCTGGTCTACAACAAGCTCGACAAGCTCGAATTCGCGCAGCATCCGCGCCATCATGCCGATGTGCTGGAACTTGAGGGCGGCGTGCGGGTCCCACGCGTCTTCGTCAGCGCGCTCGACGGCCGCGGCCTGCCGGAACTGCGCCGCATCCTGTCGGCCGCGGTGGCCGGCACGCTGCAGGACGACTTGAACGCCATGCATTCATCCTCAACTCCGCCATTGGCGTTCCCCTCGGGTCCGTCCGAGCTGCCCGACGCCGCAGCGTGAGCCCGAATCCTCTGCACACCCACATGACCATGAGCTCCAACCCAGTTCTGCCTGCCGCCGGCCCCGCCTCGCAGGTTCGTGACGTGGCCCATGCAGCCAAGGCCTTGCTGTCCGGTCTGGGCGGCGCCGCCTTCGCCAGCCTGCGGGGGGCGCGCTCCGGCGTCCAGGCCCCGGTGCTGAACAGCGGCGGTGGCCGTGGCGACGGCCCGCCCGATCTCGACGAACTGTGGCGCGATTTCAACCGCAAGCTGAGCGGCCTGTTCGGCGGCAAGGGCTCGCGCTCGAACGGCTCAGGCGGTGGCAGTGGCGGCAACGGCGGCAGTGGCGGCCCCGACATGCGCAGCGCCGGCATCGGCATCGGCCTGATCGCCGGCGTCGTCGTGCTGATCTGGGCCTTCARCGGCTTCTTCATCGTGCAGGAAGGCCAGCAGGCGGTCATCACCTCGTTCGGCAAGTACAGCCACACCGTCGACGCCGGCTTCACCTGGCGCTTCCCGTACCCGTTCCAGGCGCACGAGACGGTGCCGGTCACGCAGCTGCGCACCAAGGAGATCGGCCGCAGCAACGTGGTGCAGGCCACCGGGCTGCGTGATTCGTCGATGCTGACGCAGGACGAGAACATCATCGACATCCGCTTCAGCGTGCAATACCGGCTGAAGGATGCGCGCTCCTACCTGTACGAGAACCGCAACCCCGATGACATCGTCGTCGAGCAGGCGGCCGAATCGGCGGTGCGCGAGATCGTCGGCAAGGCGAACATGGACTCGGTGCTGTACGAGCAACGCGATGCGATCGCGATCGACCTCGTCAAGTCGATCCAGACCCAGCTCGACCGGTTGCGCACCGGCATCCTGATCGTCAACGTCAACGTGCAGAGCGTGCAGGCGCCCGAGCAGGTGCAGACCGCGTTCGACGACGCGTTCCGCGCCGGTGCCGACCGCGAGCGCGCGAAGAACGAGGCGCAGGCCTATGCGAACGACGTGATCCCGAAGGCGCAAGGCACGGCTGCGCGGCTGCGCGAGGAGTCCGAGGCCTACAAGGCCCGCGTCGTCGCGACGGCCGAGGGTGATGCGCAGCGCTTCAACCAGGTGTTCACCGAGTACCAGAAGGCGCCCGGCGTCACGCGCGACCGCATGTACATCGACACGATGCGGCAGGTCTATTCGAGCGTCAGCAAGGTGATGGTCGACACCCGCGAGAACTCCAACCTGCTGTACCTGCCGCTCGACAAGCTGATGCAGCAGGTCGGCAGTGCCGTGCCCGCCACGGCAGCGCCGGCGACCACGCCCACCGAGGCCCCCGCCAGCACCACGGGCAGCGTCGACATCCGCTCGCGCGAAGGCCAGCGCAGCCGCGACCGCGACGGCCGCTGATCCCACGGCGAAGAGAACCGCAGAAAGCTCACCATGAATCGACTCGCCATGCTCGTCGCCGGTGCCCTGGTGGCACTGATGCTGCTGTCCTCCGTCCTGTTCATCGTCGACCAGCGCCAGTTCGCGGTCATCTATGCGCTGGGCGAGATCAAGGAAGTCATCTCCGAACCGGGCCTGAAGGCCAAGCTGCCGCCGCCGCTGCAGAACGTCGTCTTCCTAGACCGCCGCGTGCAGACGCTCGACAGCCCCGAGACGCGCCCGATCTTCACCGCCGAGAAGAAGAGCCTGGTCATCGACTGGCTGGTCAAGTGGCGCGTGATCGATCCGAAGCAGTTCATCCGCAACAACGGCACCGACATGCGCAATGTCGAGAACCGCCTGAGCCCGATCGTGCAGGCCGCCTTCAACGAAGAGGTGACCAAGCGCACGGTGCAGGCGATGCTCGCGACCGACCGTGACCGCGTGATGCAGGGCGTGCGGGTGCGCCTGACCGACGAGGCGAAGGCCTTCGGCATCGAGATCATCGACGTGCGGATCAAGCGCGTCGACTTCTCGGCCAACGTGACCAGCTCGGTCTACAGCCGCATGGAATCCGAGCGCAAGCGCGTGGCCAACGAGCTGCGTTCGACGGGTGCGGCCGAAGGCGAGAAGATCCGCGCCGATGCCGACCGCCAGCGCGAGGTGATCGTCGCCGAGGCCTACCGCGATGCACAGAAGGTGCAGGGCGATGGCGATGCGAAGGCGTCGGCGATCTATGCCGAGTCGTTCGGCCGCGATCCGCAGTTCGCCCAGTTCTACCGCAGCCTCGAGGCCTACCGCGCGACCTTCCGCAGCAAGTCCGACGTGATGGTGATCGACCCGTCGGGCGAGTTCTTCAAGGCGATGCGCGGCCCCGGCCGCGAGTCGGGCGCGGCACCGGCCCGGCCGAAGAAGCACGCGGCCTCTGCCGCTGCCGAGTGATCTCCGAGCTTCATGTGGGACACCCTGCTGGCCGCGCTGGCGTTGATCCTGGTGCTGGAGGGCGTGCTGCCCTTCCTCAGCCCGGGTGCGTGGCGGCGGGTGTTCGAGCG
>NZ_JBFUGN010000399.1:0-5312 GCF_056402895.1 Rhizobacter sp. P3_B12
GCCTGGAGGCGAGCGCTCCGGCGTATGAAGATGAGACCAGAGACTGTCAGCAAGAAGGCGAAGAAGACATTGAGACCCAACAGCAGCCGTTGGGTTGTTCTGGAAGCTTCGCCCAGCTGGAGCGAGAACGCGTTGGTAAGCCGAGTGAGCTGTTCGTTCAGCTCCGGGGCCCTCCGGCGCATCTCGTCGACCTCTGCGGACTGAGGGGCACCAGCAAGGATTCGCTCCCGCGCACGGTCGACCAGGCGGCGCATGTCTTCGATCGTCTGATCGCCCTGCGTCCAGGTGGCGATGGGTGTGGACATGAAAGAAGCGTGCTGGAACAAGCGAAACATGCGGATGAGGCCGTCGATATCGTCTGGATGATTGCCGCCATCCAGAAACCCGCGCCTCGCGGCGGCGATGTCCGGCTCCGTTCGTTGCAGCGCCTCGCGTGCGGCGCGATCGCCAAGCGGATTCGCGAGCGCCGATACGAACTGTTGGTAGTCCGCCTCCCGGTGCTGTTCGGCGTAGCTCAGCAGGTAGATCTGCGCATCCTTCTGCCCCTTGGAATAGAGGCTCTCCCCCGCGACGTAGGCTCGAACCGTGGAAAGCATCTGGATGCTGAACGCCGCCACCGACGCCTGCAGGATGATCATCGTGACGAAGACGGCGATGATGGGCCAGTGGCGTGGCATGCGCGCCGTACGTGCAGCGCTCGGTGCCGACGTCCCGTTCATGCGCAGCGCGCCGATGGATTCGCCGAGCAGCGGACGCTGCAACCAACCTGCTGGATGTCGAGCATGAGACTGACCCCCTGGGCCTGGCACTGACTGCCCCAGGCCACATCGCGTCTTCACAAAGCTTGTCGCGCATGTCGGATGAGCGATGAGCAGCGATGTGCGCTCATGGCCGTCCGCGCTGACCAACGATCCGAAGCATTGTGAGGCCGAGGACTGCCGCACCCCACGCTTCTTCGAACTCATGGCGAGCTGTGTGCCCTGGCAGACAGACGACGATGGCGAGACGTGCGACGGTCCACCCGTCGGCTGAGACGGCATGCACTCGCAGCTCACCGCGATGATCGAGGGCTTCACCGAAAGCCAGGGCATAGAGACGGGCAACTGCGAGATCCGATGAAACCGGCATTGCCAAGGCGCGCTGAATCGAAGCACGGCTCCCGGTCGCGCAGCCGGCGGCCGACCGTCTCTCGAGACGCCGATGCGATCGCCACCGAACTGCTCGGCGCGCCGTACGTCTCGCTGGATGCACGGACGCAGAAGGTGGCGCGCCACGTGGCGCAGCGCGCGCATATCGCGCGACAGGCGACAGACGACGCCGATCCGGCGCCTGGCCGTTCGGCACGTGCGGCCGACGCAGTGGCGCGATTTGGCGGCTCGTGGGTGTTCATCGGCCTGTTCGGACTGACGATGGTCGTGTGGGTCGGGCTCAACGCCTGGCTGCTGGCACAGCAAGGCAGCACCTTCGATCCCTACCCCTACATCCTGCTGAATCTCTTCCTGTCCATGCTGGCGGCCATCCAGGCGCCGGTCATCCTGATGTCGCAGAACCGCCAGGCGGAGAAAGACCGCTCGCATGCGGAGCACGACTACGAAGTGAATCTGAAGGCCGAGCTGGAAATCATGCTGCTCCACGACAAGCTCGACCTGCTGCGCGAAGACCAATGGCGCGAACTGCTCGACGTGCAGTCGGAGCAGCTTCGGTTGCTGCAGCATCTGGTCAATCCCGACGCCACCCGCCCGGAATGAAGCATCAAGGGAATCCCATGCCACTCGACCTCATCGGCCGTCCGACCGCCGGACCAGACACCGACTTCCACCTGCTGGACGCCTGGTGGCGTGCCGCCAACTACCTGTCGGTCGGGCAGGTCTACCTGATGGACAACCCGCTGCTGCGCGAGCCGCTGCAGTTGTCGCACATCAAGCCGCGCCTGCTCGGCCACTGGGGCACGACACCGGGACTGAACTTCGTCTATGCGCACATGAACCGCGTGATCACTGCGCGCGCGCTCGATGCCCTCTTCATCGCCGGCCCCGGACACGGCGGGCCGGGCGTGGTGGCGAACACCTACCTGGAGGGCCGCTACAGCGAGGTCTATCCGCACGTGAGTTGCGACGCGGCCGGCCTGAAGCGGCTCTTCACGCAGTTCTCTTTTCCGGGCGGCATCCCGAGCCACGTGGCCCCCGAAACGCCGGGCTCGATCCACGAGGGCGGCGAGCTGGGCTACTCGCTGTTGCACGCCTACGGCGCGGTGTTCGACAACCCCGCGCTGCTTGCTTGCTGCGTTGTCGGTGACGGCGAGGCCGAGACGGGCGCGCTGGCCGCCAGCTGGCATTCGAACAAGTTCCTGAACCCGGCGCGCGACGGCGCGGTGCTGCCGGTGCTGCACCTGAACGGCTACAAGATCGCCGGCCCGACGCTGCTCGCGCGCATCGGCGACGACGAACTGGCGCAGCTGCTGCGCGGCTGCGGGCACGAGCCGCTGTTCGTGGCGGGCGACGACCCGATGACGATGCACCGGCTGATGGCCGACGCGCTCGACACCGCGCTCGACCGCATCCGCGCGATCCAGGCCGAGGCGCGCGCGGGGGGCTTTCGCCACCGACCGCGCTGGCCGATGATCGTGCTGCGCTCGCCCAAGGGCTGGACCGGGCCGAAGCGCGTCGACGGCGTGCCGATCGAGGGCACGTTCCGCGCGCACCAGGTGCCGCTGACCGACTTCGCCACCAAGCCGGCCCACGTCGCGCTGCTGGAAGACTGGCTGCGCAGCTACCGGCCGCAGGAGCTGTTCGACGAGCATGGCGCACTGCGCGCCGAGATCGCTGCCATCGCGCCGCGCGGCGCGCAGCGCATGAGCGCGAACCCGCATGCGAACGGCGGCCTGCTGCTGAAGGACCTGGCTTTGCCGGACTTTCGCGACTACGCCGTCACGGTGCCGGCCCCCGGCGCCGTCACCGCCGAGGCAACGCGGGTCAGCGGCCAGTTCCTGCGCGACGTGATGCGCCTGAACGCCGCCGATCGCAACTTCCGGGTGATGGGGCCGGACGAGACCCAGTCGAACCGGCTGGGCGCCTTGTTCGAGGTGACCGATCGCATGAGCAGCGCACAGATCGTCGACGGCGACGAACACGTGGGCGCCGACGGGCGCGTGATGGAAGTGCTCAGCGAGCACCTGTGCCAGGGCTGGCTGGAGGGCTACCTGCTGACCGGGCGGCACGGCATCTTCTCCTGCTACGAGGCCTTCATCCACATCGTCGGTTCGATGTTCAACCAGCATGCCAAGTGGCTGAAGGTGACGCGCGGCATCCCTTGGCGGCGCCCGATCGCCTCGCTGAACTACCTGCTGACCAGCCACGTCTGGCGCCAGGACCACAACGGCTTCAGCCACCAGGACCCAGGCTTCATCGACCACGTCGTCAACAAGAAGGCCGAGGTGGTGCGCGTCTACCTGCCGCCGGATGCGAACACGCTGCTGTCGGTGGTCGACCACTGCCTGCGCAGCCGCAACTACGTCAACGTGATCGTCGCCGGCAAGCAGCCCGAACTGCAATGGCTGGACATGGACGCAGCCGCGCGCCACTGCACCCAGGGCGCCGGCATCTGGACCTGGGCCGGCAACGATGCCGGCGTGGCGCCCGACGTGGTCATGGCCTGCGCCGGCGACGTGCCCACGCTGGAGACAATGGCGGCGGTGGACCTGTTGCGCCGCGTGCTGCCCGAGCTCAAGGTGCGGGTGGTCAACGTGGTCGACCTGATGGTGCTGCAATCGCCGTCGGAGCATCCGCATGGCATGGCCGATGCGGCGTTCGATTCGATCTTCGGCACCGATGCGCCGGTGATCTTCGCCTTCCATGGCTACCCGTGGCTGGTCCACCGGCTGGTCTATCGGCGCCGCAGCCACGGCAACTTCCACGTGCACGGCTACCAGGAAGAAGGAACGACGACCACGCCCTTCGACATGACGGTGCTGAACCGGCTGGACCGCTTCCACCTGGCGGCCGATGCGATCGACCGCGTGCCGCGCGTGCACGAGCGTGCCGGCCACGCACAACAGCACCTGCGCGACCGGCTGCTGGAACACCGGGCCCATGTGAACCGCCACGGCATCGACATGCCGGAGATCGCCGACTGGCGCTGGGAGCCACGCCATGTCGCTTGAAGGCATGAAGATCGTCATCGCGCTGGGCGGCAATGCCCTGCTGCGCCGCGGCGAGCCACCGACCGGCGCGAACCAGCTCGCCAACATCCGGCGCGCCGCCGCGCAGATCGCGCTGGTGGCCGAGGGAGCACGCCTGGTGCTCACACATGGCAACGGCCCGCAGATCGGCCTGCTGGCGCTGCAGGCGGCGCAGGCCGGCAACGAGCCGCACCCGCTCGACGTGCTGGGCGCGCAGACCGACGGCATGATCGGCTACCTGCTGGAGCAGGAACTGGCCAACCTGCTGCCCTCGCGCGTGCTGGCCACCTTGTTGACGCGCATCCAGGTGAGCCTGGCCGACCCTGCCTTCGCCGCGCCGAGCAAGCCGATCGGGCCGATGTACGACGCAGCGCAGGCCCGGCGCATCGGCAAGGACCACGGGTGGACGATGGCAGCCGACGGCCCGGGATTCCGGCGCGTGGTGGCCTCGCCGGCACCGGTGCGGGTGCTGGGACTGCAACCCATCGAGTGGCTGCTGGCCCAGGGCGTGTTGGTGATCGCGGCCGGCGGCGGCGGCATCCCAGTGGCAGCCGAAAGTGACTGCTACCGGCTGCATGGCGTGGATGCGGTGATCGACAAGGATGCGTGCAGCAGCCTGCTGGCACGTGAACTGCACGCCGACCTGCTGGTGATCGCCACCGATGTCGAGGCGGTGTACCTCGATCACGGGAAGCCAACGCAGCGCGCGCTCGGGCGCGTCACGCCGTCGGACCTGCAGCAGTCGGATTTCGCCGCCGGCTCGATGGGCCCCAAAGTGGCCGCCGCCTGCGACTTCGTGAACGCGACCGGGCGCCGCGCGGCCATCGGCTCGCTGGAGCACATCGTCGCCATGGTGCACGGCACGGCCGGCACGCAGGTGCGCGCCGACGCTCTGCCGAAGGAGCCTCGCCATGGCTGACAGGCACCTGCTGCTGGCCRCAGCCGTGTTGCTGCCGATGGACGCCGAAGTCAGCTGGCACCTGCCTGCCGGCCCCAGGACCTACTGGCGCGGCACGGTGACACACCTGACCTGCGAGTTCGCGACCTGAGTCGCGATCAGCCGTACCGCCCGGCAGCGGGGGTCGTCGGTGCGCCAGCGCACCGACGCCGTGCCCGATGCAGCCCAGTCTCGCGT
>NZ_JBFUGN010000400.1:0-5308 GCF_056402895.1 Rhizobacter sp. P3_B12
ATATCGAAGACCAGCCTCATCCGCCGCGCAGGCGGGTCAGCAGCCCGGCGGTCGAGCCGTCGAGCCCGGTCGTATCGCCGGACGCGAGCCGCGGCAGCAGCTCGTTGCACAGCGCCTTGCCGAGCTCGACGCCCCACTGGTCGAAGCTGTTGATGCGCCACAGCGCACCGCTGACGAACACCCGGTGCTCGAACAGCGCGATCAAAGCGCCCAGGCTGCGCGGCGTCAGCTCGTCGAGCAGCAGCGTCGTGCTCGGCCGGTTGCCGGGGAAGGTGCGGTGCTTCGCGAGCGTCAGCGGATCGAGCGAGGCCGAGGCCGTCGGCGCCTTCTCCTTCATCGCCTGCTCGGTCGTCTTGCCGAGCATCAGCGCCTGCGCCTGCGCGAGGCCGTTGGCCAGCAGCTTGGTGTGCAGGTCGCTCAGCGAATGCGTCGGCCGCCTGACGAGCAGGAACTCGACCGGGATCACGTCGGTGCCCTGGTGCAGCATCTGGAAGTAGGCATGCTGGCCGTTGGTGCCGGGCTCGCCCCACACGACCGGGCTGGTGCCGAACGGCAGCGGCTCGCCGTCGATGTCGACTCGCTTGCCGTTGCTTTCCATCTCGAGCTGCTGCAGGTAGGCCGGCAGCCGCTTCAGGCCCTGGTGGTACGGCGCCATGCTGCGGCTCGTGAAGCGGTGGAAGTTGCGGTACCAGACGTCGATCAGGCCCTGCAGCACCGGCAGGTTCTTCTCGAGCGGGGCCTGCGCGAAGTGCAGGTCCATCGCATGCGCGCCAGCCAGCAGCGAGCGGAAGTTGTCGGCACCGATGGCCAGCGCGATCGGCAGCCCGATCGCCGACCACAGCGAGTAGCGTCCGCCGACCCAGTCCCAGAAGCCGAACGTGGTGGTGATGCCGAACTCGGCCGCGGCCTTCACGTTGGTGGTGGTGGCGACGAAATGCTTGTCGATGTCTTCACCGCCCTGCGCCAGGAACCAGGCCTTCGCGGCATGCGCATTGGCCATCGTCTCCTGCGTCGTGAAGGTCTTGCTCGCGATGATGAAGAGCGTCTCCTGCGGCTTCAGCCGGCGCAGCACCGGAGCGATGTCGTGGCCGTCGACGTTGGAGACGAAGTGGAAGGTGATGCCCGGGTGCACGAAGGTATCGAGCGCCGGCACCACCATCTGCGGCCCGAGGTCGGAGCCGCCGATGCCGATGTTGACGACGTGGCGGATGCCGCTGGCCGCGGTGTCGCGCACCGTCTCGATGTAGCCGAGCATCGCGTCGAGCACCGCATGCACCTCGCGGCCGAACGGCGATTCGCCCTCGGGCGCGCGCAAGGCCACGTGCTGCACCGCCCGCCCCTCGGTCACGTTGACCGGGTCGCCGCGCAGCATCGCATCGCGCTGCGCCTCGATGCCGCATTCGCGCGCCAGCTCGACGAGGAACTTCAGCGTCGCGGTGTCGACGCGGTTCTTCGACAGGTCGGCGAAGATCTCCGGCGCCTCGACGCTCAGCGACGCGAAGCGGTTGGCATCGCGCGCGAACGCCTCGCGGATGTCGAAGTCGCGGCCGTGCGCTTCGAAATGGCCCGACAGCGCGGCCCAGGCCGAGGTGCGGTCGCAGCGCGGGAAGCCGCTCATTTCAGGCCTTCGATCAGCTTGTCGAGCTTGCCTGCATCCACTGCGAACGCACGGATGCCTTCGGCCAGCTTCTCGGTGGCCATCGCGTCGTCGTTCAGCGCGAAGCGGAAGCTCTGCTCGTTGAAGGTCGCCGCATGCAGGGTCGCGCCCTTGGCGTTGGCCGGATCGAGCTGGCGCGTGAGCGGCGCTTCGCTCGCCTGCAGCTGCGCGAGCAGCTCGGGGCTGATCGTCAGCAGGTCGCAGCCGGCGAGCGCGGTGATCTGGCCGACGTTGCGGAAGCTCGCGCCCATCACCTCGGTGGCGATGCCGAACTTCTTGAAGTAGTTGTAGATGTGGGTCACCGACTTGACGCCCGGGTCGTTGACGCCGGCGTTCGCCGCCTCGTCCCACTGGCTGCCGGCCGACTTCTTGTACCAGTCGTAGATGCGGCCGACGAACGGCGAGATCAGCTTGACGCCCGCATCGCCGCAGGCCACCGCCTGGCAGAACGAGAACAGCAGCGTCAGGTTGCAGTTGATGCCGTCGCGCTGCAGGATGCGCGCCGCCTGGATGCCCTCCCAGGTGGAAGCGAGCTTGATCAGCACTCGCTCGCGGCCGATGCCCGCCGCCTCGTACAGCTCGATGATGCGGCGCGCCCGCGCCACGCTGCAGGCGGTGTCGAAGCTCAGCCGCGCATCGACCTCGGTCGACACCCGGCCCGGCACCACCTTCAGGATCTCCTGGCCGAAGCGCACCAGCACCTGGTCGACGATGCCCTCGAGCGGCAGGCTCTTGTGCTTCGCCACCGTCTCCTGGAGCAGCGGCGCGTAGTCGGCGTGCTGCACCGCTTTCAGGATCAGCGACGGGTTGGTCGTCGCGTCCTTCGGCGCGAACTGCGCCAGTTGCTTGAAGTTGCCCGTGTCGGCGACAACGGCGGTGTACTGCTTGAGCTGGTCGATTTGATTCATGGCAAGACGCTGTTGAGCACAGGAAGGAAATTAGAACCCGGCCGGCGTGACACGCAAGCACGCCGACGACGGTTTGTTTTCAGAACGTAACCCGAAGTTCCACCGGCCGCATGATGCACCTTCGGGCGCCCCTCGTGCGGGGCGGGTTTCGTTGACGCTGCCCGGAAACTTGGGCATCATCCTGGTGAAACTAAATTACATTGTCGACCGCATGCGTCGACTTCACCACTGAGGCGGCAGGCATGTCTTTCGATCTCGTTTTCTTTGGCGGCACCGGCGACCTGACATGGCGCAAGCTGATGCCGGCGTTGTTCCAGGCCTTCCGCCACGGCAAGCTGCCGGCCGGCGGCCGCATCCTCGCGGTGGCCCGCGACGAGCAGAGCGACGACAAGTACCGCGGCTGGCTGAAGGATCGCTTTCAAGAAGTCGAAGGTGCCAAGCGCCCGACCGATGAAGAGTTCGCCCGCTTCGCCGACATGCTGCACTACCGTCGCATGGACCTGTCGAAGCCCGAGCACTATGCCGGGCTGAAGCAGTGGCTCGAGGAGCGCAATGCCGACACGGCGGTGCTGTACCTCGCCACCAGCCCGCACCTCTTTCCGCAGATCTGCGAGCAGCTCGGCGTGGCCGGGCTGAACACGCCGCGCATCCGCGTGGTGCTTGAAAAGCCGTTGGGCCACGACCTGCAGAGCGCGCAGGAGATCAACCRCGTCGTGCGCTCGGTGTTCAGCGAGACGCAGGCGTTCCGCATCGACCACTACCTCGGCAAGCCCTCGGTGCAGAACCTGATGGCGCTGCGCTTCGGCAATGCGCTGTTCGAGCCGCTGTGGCGCCGCGAGAGCATCGCCAACATCCAGATCACGCTGGCCGAGGCGATCGGTGTCGGCACGCGCGGCGACTTCTACGACCGCACCGGCGCGCTGCGCGACATGGTGCAGAACCACGCGCTGCAGCTGCTGACGATGATCGCGATGGAGCCGCCGTCGCGCAACGATGCCGACGCGATCCGCGACGAGAAGCTGAAGGTGCTGCGCTCGTTGAAGCCGTTCACCGAAGAGAGCGTCGGCCGCGACGTGGTGCGTGGGCAGTACCGTGCGGGCACGGCCGGCGGGCAGCCCGTGGTGGGCTACCTGCAGGAGGTCAAGGTACCGGCCGGCAGCCAGTGCGAGACCTTCGTCGCGCTGCGCACCGAGGTGCAGAACTGGCGCTGGGCCGGCGTGCCCTTCTACCTGCGCACCGGCAAGCGGCTGGCCGCGCGCGATGCGCAGATCGTCGTCAACTTCCGGCCGACGCCGCACAGCATCTTCCCGGGCCACAACCAGCCGAACAAGCTGGTGATCAACCTGCAGCCGGAGGACGGCCTGGAGCTGCACCTGCTGGCGGCCAAGGGCACCGGGCAGCAGGAGCAGCTCGCGCCGGTGTCGCTCGACCTGGACTTCGACAAGGCCTTCGCCGAGAACCGCGTGGGCGCCTACGAGCGGCTGCTGCTCGACGCGATCGCCGGCCGGCTGAACCTGTTCGTGCGCAGCGACGAGCAGGAGCAGGCATGGCGCTGGGTCGAGCCGATTCTCGACGCCTGGGGCAAGGACAGCACCGGCCCGCGCCCGTATGCGGCCGGCACCTGGGGGCCGGCGGCCGCGAGCGCGCTGGTCGCGCGCGACGGTTTCGCCTGGTCCGAAGAGCAATAAGCGCGCACCTCGCCGGATCCCCCATGCTGGACCGCATTCGCGCGTCGATCCCCGCGCTTCCTCCGGCGGAGCAGCGCGTGGCCAAGCTGGTGCTGGCCGATGCGCGCAGTTTTGCGAGCCTGCCGGTCAGCGAGCTGGCCGACCGGGCGCACGTCAGCAAGCCGACGGTGGTGCGCTTCTGCCGCAGCGTGGGCTACGACGGGCTGGCCGATTTCAAGCGCAAGCTGGCCGGCAGCGTCAACGAGGGCGTGCCCTTCGTGCACCGTGCGGTCGACGAGGACGACAAGCCGGGCGACATCGTCGTCAAGGTGGTCGACAACGCGGTCAGTGCGCTGCTGAAGTACCGCAACGATGCCGCGAGCCTGGCGTTCGACCGCGCGATCACGGCGCTGGCCGAGGCGGGCCGTGCCGGGCGGCGCATCGAGTTCTACGGGGTCGGCAATTCGGGCATCGTTGCGCAGGATGCGCAGCACAAGTTCTTCCGGCTGGGCGTCAATGCGCTGGCGATCAGCGACGGCCATGTGCAGGTGATGAGCGCGACGATGCTGCAGCCGGGCGACTGCGTCGTGATCATCTCGAACTCGGGCCGCAGCCGCGACCTGATCGACGTGGCCGAGATTGCGCGCAAGAAGGGTGCGACGACGATCGTGATCACCGCGAGCGGCTCGCCGCTGGCGCAGATCGGGCAGACCGGCAGCAGCCAGATCCTGCTGGCGGCCGACCACCCGGAAGACTACGACCGCTACAGCCCGATGGTGTCGCGGCTGCTGCACCTGATCGTGATCGACATCCTCACCACGGGTGTGGCGCTGCGGTTGGGGAGCGAGCTGCGGCCGATGCTGCAGGAGATCAAGCGGAACCTGCGGGCGAAGAGGTACGCGCAGGCTGAGTAGCTTGTCGGCTTCAGCGCTTGCAAAGGCGCGGGTAGGGAGGCTGGGGCTCGCCGGTCGGTGCGGTCTTCGCCCCTCTCGGGGCGAAGACTCCCCTCCGCTGACTGGTTTCATGGCCCGTCGCCCAAACTCCCGCCACTCACTTCGTTCGTTGTGGTCAAACAG
>NZ_JBFUGN010000401.1:0-5302 GCF_056402895.1 Rhizobacter sp. P3_B12
GCGCACGGATGGTCGCGCCGCCCTTGCCGATCACGTCACGGATCTTCTCCGGGTTGATCTTCATCGTGTACAGGCGCGGTGCGAACTGCGAGACCTCGGTCTTGGCTTCGCCCATCGCTTCGGTCATCTTGCCGAGGATGTGCAGGCGGGCTTCCTTGGCCTGCGCCAGTGCGACCTGCATGATTTCCTTCGTGATGCCCTGGATCTTGATGTCCATCTGCAGCGCGGTCACGCCGGCGGTCGTGCCGGCCACCTTGAAGTCCATGTCGCCCAGGTGATCTTCATCGCCGAGGATGTCGGTCAGCACGGCGAAGCGGTTGCCGTCCTTGATCAGGCCCATCGCGATGCCGGCGACGTGCGCCTTCAGCGGCACGCCGGCATCCATCAGCGCGAGGCAGCCGCCGCACACCGAGGCCATCGACGACGAACCGTTCGATTCGGTGATCTCCGAGACCACGCGCATCGAGTACGGGAACTCGACGCGGTCCGGCAGCACTGCCACCAGTGCGCGCTTGGCCAGGCGACCGTGGCCGATCTCGCGGCGCTTCGGGGTGCCGACGCGGCCGGTTTCGCCGGTGGCGAACGGAGGCATGTTGTAGTGCAGCATGAAGTGCTCGCTGAACTCGCCGGCGAGCGCGTCGATCTTCTGCGAATCGCGGTCGGTGCCGAGCGTCGCGGCGACCAGCGCCTGCGTCTCGCCACGGGTGAACAGCGCCGAACCGTGCACGCGCGGCAGCACGCCGTTGCGGATCTCGATCGCGCGCACGGTGCGGGTGTCGCGGCCGTCGATGCGGGGCTCGCCCTGCAGGATCTGGCTGCGCACGATGCGTGCTTCGATGTCGAACAGCACGTTGTCGACCTTGACCTTGTCGTACTCGACGCCCTCAGCCGTCAGCGCGGCCAGCACCGAAGCGGTGGCTTCGCGGGTGGCTTGCGTGCGGGCCTGCTTCGAGCGGATCTGGTAGGCGGCGCGCAGCTTCTCTTCGGCCAGCGCGGTGATCTTGCCGATGAAGGCTTCGTCCTTGGCGGGCGCAGCCCAGTCCCAGGCCGGCTTGCCGGCGTCACGCACCAGCTCGTTGATCGCGGCGATGGCGATCTTGCTCTGGTCGTGGCCGAACACCACGCCGCCGAGCATCACTTCTTCGCTCAGTTGCTGGGCTTCGGATTCGACCATCAGCACGGCGGCTTCGGTGCCGGCGACGACCAGGTCCATCTGCGAGTCGAGCAGCTGGGTCTTGCCCGGGTTCAGCACGTACTGGCCGTTGACGTAGCCGACGCGTGCGGCACCGATCGGGCCGTTGAACGGGATACCCGAGATCGCGAGCGCGGCGCTCGAACCGATCAGCGCGGCGATGTCGGCCGAGACTTCCGGGTTCAGCGACACGACGTGGATGACGACCTGGACTTCGTTGTAGAAGCCTTCGGGGAACAGCGGGCGCAGCGGGCGGTCGATCAGGCGCGAGGTCAGCGTCTCGAGTTCGCTCGGGCGGCCTTCACGCTTGAAGAAGCTGCCGGGGATCTTGCCGGCGGCATAGGTCTTCTCGATGTAGTCGACCGTCAGCGGGAAGAAATCCTGGCCCGGCTTCGCGTTCTTCGCACCGACCACGGTGGCGAGGATCACGGTGTCTTCGATGTTGACCAGCACGGCACCGCTCGACTGGCGGGCGATCTCGCCGGTTTCCAGCGTGACCGAGTGCTGGCCCCATTGGAAGGTCTTGGTGAYTTTGTTGAACATGCTCATGTCATTTCTCCGGTTTGTTGTCAGCGCCTCGTGAGGGCGGCGCGCTTGGACCCGGAACTGCGGCAACCTGGCGCGATGCCATTCCAGCAGCGCTCACGAGTGGAACGCGGGTGGAATGACACATCGTCATCTGTGGGTGCTCAGCTCCAAAAGCGCAAAGAGCCTGTGCTGGAGGATCCAGACAGGCTCTCGGCTTTCATTCGCGGATTACTTGCGCAGACCCAGCTTCTGGATCAGCGCGGTGTAGCGGTCGGCATCGGTCTTGCGCAGGTAGGCCAGCAGGCTCTTGCGGGTGTTGACCATCTTCAGCAGGCCGCGGCGACCGTGGTGGTCTTTCAGGTGCAGCTTGAAGTGGGGGGTCAGCTCGTTGATGCGGGCGGTCAGCAGGGCCACTTGCACTTCGGGGGACCCGGTGTCGTTGGCGCTGCGGGCATTGGCCTTGACGATCTCGGCCTTGTTCAGATCTGCGACGGACATGTCAGTTTCCTGATGTTCCCGCCAGGTTCGTGGGCGGGAGGTTGCTACTTGCGGTCGCGGGTGAAACTGACCCGCGCCGTGCGATTTGCTTCACGCTCTGATGGGATCAGGACGCAAAGCCCGTCGATTATAGCCTCAACGCGCGTTTCAGCCGCTCCACCCCTTCGACGAGCCGCGCCGGGTCGCGCGACGCGAAGCACCAGCGCAGCCAGCCCTCGGCCTCGTCGCCGAAGGCCGCACCCGGCGCCAGGCCCAGCCCGACGCCGGTGACCAGCCGCTTGGCCAGCGCCAGCGAATCGTCCTCGCCGTCGACGCGGAAGAAGGCGTACATGCCGCCGGCCGGCATCGCGAGCGTGACGCCCGGCAGCGCCTGCAGGCGCGGCACCAGCGTGTCGCGGCAGGCCTTCAGCCGGCCGATCAGCCCCGGTACGAAGGCGTCGGCCCCCCGCAGCGCGGCGATGCCGGCCTGCTGCACGAACACCGGCGCGCACGAGGTGTTGAACTCGATCAGCTTGCCGATGTCGGCCGTCAGCGCCGCCGGCACGACCAGCGAACCGAGCCGCCAGCCGGTCATCAGGAAGCTTTTCGAGAAGCTGTGCGCCACCACCAGCCGGTCGTCGGCCTCGGCGATGTCGAGGAAGCTCGGCGCCGCATGGCTCGACCCAGAGACAAGGCCCGCCTCGTAGTACAGCCGCTCGTAGACCTCGTCGGCGACGATCCAGGTGCCGGTGCGGCGGCAGTGGTCGAGCACCGCCTGCTGCTCGGCGCGGGTCATCGTCCAGCCGGTCGGGTTGTTCGGCGCGTTGACCAGCAGCAGCCGGGTGCGCGGGGTGATCGCGGCCAGCAGGCGCTCGAGATCGAGCTGCCAGGCGCCATCGCGCACCTGCAGCGAGACCCGCTTCACGTCGGCCCCCAGGATCGCAGGCTGCGCGGTGATGTTCGGCCACACCGGCACGACGGCGACCACTTCGTCGCCGGCGCCCACCAGCGCCTGCGTCGCGATCATCAGGCCGTTGACGCCCGACGACGTGACGGCAATGCGCTCCGGCCCGACCGGCCGGTGCAGCCCGCTCGCATAGCCCGCCAGCGCCTCGCGCAGGGCCGGCAGCCCCAGGTTGTGCGCATACGCCGTCTCGCCGCGCCGCAGCGACGCGACCGCCGCCTCGGTCACGAAATCCGGCGTCGGCTCGTCGCTCTCGCCGAACCAGAACGGCAGCACGTCGGCACGGCCGATCGCCGCATTCGCGACCTCGCGGATCTTCGAGGCCGGCAGGTTTTCGATCACGGATCTCATGGTCGCTCCATCGCACAGCGGTGCGGCATCTCGGTCTGGGTTTCGGTGAGCTGCAGCACGGTCTTGAAGCCGTAGCCCGAGCCCTCGTTGTCGAAGCGCACGCCGGGGCTGCCGACGCGCTGCATCACGCTGACGACCAGCGGCTGCTCGAACTGGTGGTCGCCGGCGCGCATCGTGCCGCGGTGGAAGCCGCCGAGGTGGCGCGGGTCGAGCTTCAGGCCTTCGAGCGCACGCGCCACCGCCAGCGGGTCGGCGCTGCCGGCCTTCTCGATCGCGGCCGCCAGCATCTCGACCATCGCCTGCATGCGCATGTGCACGTAGTCGTCCTGCGGGTTCGGAAAGCGCTCGCGGAAGGCTGCATAGAACCTGTCGGAGGCCGCGCCGCCCAGGTTCGGGTGCCACTCGGCCACCGCCAGCACGCGGTCGACGCCGGCATCGCCGATCGCCGCCGGCGCGCCGAGCGCGTTGCCGTAGAAGGTGTAGAAGCGCGCGTCCAGCCCGGCCTCGCGCGAGGCGCGGATCAGCAGCGTCAGGTCGTTGCCCCAGTTGCCGGTGAGCACCGCCTGCGCGCCGCTCGCCTTGATCTTCGCGGCGTACGGCAGGAAGTCCTTGATGCGGCCGAGCGGGTGCAGTTCGTCGCCGACGATCTCGATGTCGGGCCGCTTGGCCGCGAGCAGCACGCGCGCCTGGCGCAGCACGCCCTGGCCGAAGCTGTAGTCCTGGCCGATCAGGTAGACCTTCTTCACGCGCGCATCGGCGGCCAGCACGTCGGTCAGCGCCTGCAGCCGCATGTCGGCATGCGCATCGAAGCGGAAGTGCCAGAAGCTGCACTTCTCGTTCGTCAGCGCCGGGTCGACGGCCGAGTAGTTCAACAAGATCGCGCGCCGCGCCGGCTCGCGCTGGTTGTGCTTGTTCAGCGCGTCGACCAGCGCGGCCGCGGTGGCCGAGCTGTTGCCCTGCATCACGAAGCCGATCTGCCGGTCGATGGCCGAGCGCAGCAGCGACAGTGCCTCTTCATTGCTGCCCTTGCTGTCGAAGCGCACCAGCTCGAGCGGATGGCGGCCATCCGGCAGGCTCACGCCGCCGCGCTGGTTCACCCGCTCCACCGCCCACAGCAGGTTGCGGTACACCGCCTCGCCGGCGTTCGCGAAGGCGCCCGACAGGCCTTCGATCAGCGCGACGCGCACCGGCTCGGCGGCGGGCGGCGAGGCCGGCGCCGCAGCTGCCGGGCCCGCCACCGCCGCCAGCCCTGCCAGCACCGCGCCGCAGCGCCTGACCCAACGCACGATCTTCATTTTTCAACCCACTTGAAAACAAAAATGCCGCTCCAAGTTTCAGCGGCATGGTTGCTGCGCTGTGCAGCGATTGAATGGATTGTAGGAGCCATCATGTTCGTTCTGACCCCCTCGCTGTCGTCGCGCCGTGCCACCTCGCTCGAGCGCGCTTTCGATCACCTGTTCGCCGACCGGCTGCCCCCGGCCCCGGCCCAGCCGCGCGTGCCCGCACTCGACGTCGTCGAGAGCGACACCGCGTACACGCTGACGCTCGACCTGCCGGGCCTGTCGAAGGAGCAACTGAAGGTCTCGGTGGAAGGCCGCCGCGTGACGCTGGAAGCCGGCGACGCGAAAACTGCCGATGCCAGGGAAGGTGAACGCGTGCTGTACCGCGAACGCAGTGCCGCGCACTACGCCCGCACGGTCGCGCTGCCGGCCGAAGTGGACCAGGCCAACTCGAGCGCGAAGTTCGAGAACGGCGTGCTGACGCTGACGCTCGCCAAGCGCGTGCCGACC
>NZ_JBFUGN010000402.1:0-5285 GCF_056402895.1 Rhizobacter sp. P3_B12
GGGCTGCACGAGCACGTAGTTGCCGGCGTCGGCCCCGCTCAGCAGGTAGCCGGTGACGGTCACCGCCTTGCCGTTGCCCACGTTCTTGTTGGCGAAGCTGCCGCTGCCCGTGCCCGCCATGCTGACGGTGTCGCCGGGCAGGGCGGTCACGGTGGCGCTGCCGCTGAGGGCCGCCGCCGTCGTCGCGTCGTAGACCTTGCTGGTGGCGGCCACGCCGCTCACCGTGAGGCTCGCCGGCGTGATGTTCGCGCTCAGCCCGGTGGGCTGCACGATGACATAGTTTCCGGCATCGGCGCCGCTCAGGGTATAGCCGGTGACAGTCACAGCCTTGCCGTTGCCCACAATCTTGTCGGCAAAGTTGCCGCTGCCGCTGCCGGCCACACTCACCGTGTCGCCGACGATGGCCGTGACGCTGGCCGTGCCGTTCAGGGTTGCGCCGGTGGTGGCGTCATACACCTTGTTGCCCGCACTCACGCCGGTGACCGTCAGGCTGGCGGGATTCACCGTCAGCACGCCATTGGCAACGGTGATGTCATAGCCCTGCTGGTTGGAATAGAGGCCGGACCCCGTCACCGTGTAGCTGCCGGCATTGACCGCTCCCTGGGCGGTTCCACCGAAACTGATGCTCCCCGACAAGCTGCCGCAGGACACGTTGGAGCAATTGATGCCGGTTCCCCCATTCCAGGCCACCTTGTCGTAGGTCTTGCTGGCATTGCCGACGGTGACCGTGACCGGCTTCATCAATGATTTAAGCAGGGGACGGCTGTTCCCTTCATAAAGCCGCCAGACGTTGTTGAGATCCCAGTTCGGGTTGACGTTGCCGTTGGCGGCCGTGGCTGAACTGAAGTTGGCCTGCTGCTGCATCTGGGCCGTGGTCATGCCGGTGCCGCCGCCCGCGCTGGTGGCCTGCCCGGTCGTCGTGGTGTCCCAAAAGCTGCCGCTGATTGTTGCTTTAGTGCCGCTGATTGTTCCTGTCGTATCGCTCCCCACCAATCCGCCCACGCTGCCGGCGGTACCGGTCACCTGCCCGGCGGCATAGCTGTTGCTGATGACACCTTGTTGGTTGCTCATGTTCCCCACCAGCCCGCCCGTCTTGGTGGTGCCGGTGACGGCACCAGTGGCATAGCTGTCGCTGATGCGTCCGCCGATGCCGCTCCACAACCCGACCAGACCGCCGTTGGTGTCGCCGATGCCGTTGACTGTGGCGCTTGAGTAACTGCTGCTGATGACGCCGATATGGAGCATGTAGCCAACGAGTCCACCGGAAGACTGGGCGCCGGTTACGGCACCGGTGGCATAGCTGTTGCTGATGACACCCTGGTTGTACCCCGCCAGCCCACCGGTGAAAACCGATCCAACGACAACGCCTGTCGAGTAGCTGTGGTCAATTTTGGAGCCACCGCTGGTGCCCCCCACCAGCCCCCCGGTATCGGCGCCTCCGATCACGGTCGTGCTGGCGTAGCTGTTGCTGATGATGCCGTCGTTCCATCCCACCAGCGCACCCGTATCGTTGCTGGAGCTCTGGACCGTGCCGCCCACCAGGCCCACATTGCGGATGACGCTGACCGACGAGGTGGATCCGAACAGGCCGGAGAACCGGGTCGCGCTGACCATGTTGAGGTTCGTGATGGTGTGGCCCAAGCCGTCGAAAGTGCCGTAGAAGCAGTTGGGGGTGCAACTGACATTCCCCGTTCCGATAGGCGCAAACCCCGCACCGCTGTTCCAGGCGCTGGTGGGCGCGGCATCGATGTCGGCCCCAAGCACATAGCGCCGGCCGAGGTTGCCGCCGATGCCCTGCAAATCGGTGCCACTGGTGCTGCCTGCCGCGCCCAGGTCAGTGATCACGGTGTAGCCCAGGGTGGCGCCGGTGCTGCCTTGTCTGGTGCTGAAGTTGTTGCCTGCCTGCAGATTGATCTTGGCGCCGTTGCCAAAGGTGTAGCTGCTGCCGCTCCCTGTGGTYGATCCCTGCCCGTACTCCAGCGCCACCTTTCCCGCGGCTGCGGAGGCGGTGATGTCGGCGTTGACGTTGATGTTGTTCTGCGCGTTGAGCCTGAGCGTGGTGTTGGCGCTCCAGCTCACGGCGTCGTTCACGTTCAGGTTGCCTGAGGTGCCACTGCTTCCGCTGGTGCTCTGCAGGGTGACGTTGTTCGTTGACAGGCTGCTCGACAGCGCAGCGCCCGTGATGTCGCCTCCGCTTGCAGCAACCGTGAAGTCGACCGGGTCGATCAACCAACTGCCCGTCTTGCCCTGCGCCGCGGCGGTGCTGATGCGTGCCTCGTCGCTCACCTTCACATGCGCGCCCGATGTCTCGACCAGGCCGCCATCGCCCGCGCCGAGGGCAGAGGCGTCGAGACTGCCGCCCACTTGCACGGTACCGCCCTGCTCGCCGCCCAGCAGCCGGATCACGCCGCCTCGATTCTCGATTCTGCGTGCCTGGATCACGCCTTCGTTGTTGACCACCGTGCTCACCAATGCGTCCTTGGCGTCGGCCGTCAACAGCACGCTGCCGCCATCGGCCACGATCGCGCCGGCGTTGCGGACCTGCGCTTGCAGCGCGGCCTCATCGACCTGCAGCCCGTAAAGCGTGTTGTCGCTGAAGTTGAGCGTGACCTTGGCGCCAGCGGCCAGCGCACTCATGCCGCCCGGGGTCGCGATGGCCCCTTCGTTGCTCACCCGGGCACCCAGCAGCGCGACATAGCGGCCGCTCAGTTTCCCTTGGTTCGTCACCGCTCCCGTTCCGCCAGACAGCGTGTAGCGACCGGCCTGAAACTCACTGTCGCTCAGGCTCAGCGTCGACGCAACAAGCCCGCCCACGTTCACCTGAGAGGTTTTGCCAAACAGAATGCCGTTGGGGTTGAGAAGCCACACTTGGCCATTGGCGTTGATGCGCCCGAAGACCTGGCTCGGGTCGCTGCCCAGCACGCGGTTGAGCGTCATGGAGGCCGCGTTGGGCTGCATGAAGTTCACTGTCTCCGACGCGCCCACGTCGAACGAAGACCAGTTGATCGTTGCGAACGAGCTCGTCTGCTTCACTGTCGTCGTCGCGCCGCTCTGGCTCACGCTGGCTTGGCCGGTGCTCACCTGCGCCGACCCTGGCAATGACCACGCCGGAAGGGCGAAGCACTGCACGACCACTGCCGCCATGTACTTCGCGCCCGCCCGGCATAGCCCAACCGTCTGTGGTGTAGAGGCCATGTGGCTTTGCTTGCCAGGCTTTGCCTGTGAGCAGCTGTGGTTCATGCAGGTTCTCCCAAACCGGACTGTTGAGGTGCGAGCTGGGAGTGCTTCCCAACGGCACGGGCTTTCCCAATGCGTACCCTTGCGCGCAGTCGATCCCCGCCCTGGCCAACTAGTCGACAGTGGCGAGGTCTTCGATGTACTCGGCTACGTTCGCCGGCCCGGCGACGCTGATCGTGTTGCATCCGTCATGGACAACGAATGCGATGGAGCGCAGAACCGGCGGCAGAAGAACGTTCATTCTTTTTTCTGTTTTGAATGTTTTGTTCACGACATCATCTTCACTGCTGCTGCGCACACCTCGTGTGACATTTCCCTCAACTGGGGAACGGTTGGCGCAAATGGAGGTGGCATTGGCGCGAAGCGATGGAGTTGACTGCCACCTCGAAGTCGAAGGGCACCGCTACAGCGTGTCGCACTCCCTTGTCGGGTTGAAGCTGGAGGCGCGCATCACCGACGCGCTGGTGGAAGCTCGCCGGCATGGCCTCGGCCGTCGAGGAGCAGCTCTCGAGTGCCGCCAGCACGAACCTGAGCTTCGAAGAGCGCTCGGCATTGATGGTGGATCGCGAGGTGCACCACCGCGAATCCAGATGAGCTTTCCGGTCGAGGCCGCGGCACAGCGCGCGGGGCTGGATGCGAACCGGCCGAAGCTGATGGCGTGGCTGAAGCGCATCCATGCGCGCCCGGCTCAGCGCACCGCCCGCTGCACCTTCTCCACCAACGCCTGCTCCCACCCCGTCGTCCCCGCCGGCGTCAGCCGGCTGAGCACGCCGGTGTCGAGCCCGGTCGCGATCGCGCCGACACCCGCCAGCACCGCGACGCCGGCCGCGCGCCGCAGCCATTCGCCGGCGTGCAGCGAGCGCTTCATCAGCGCCAACAGGCGCCCGCCTGACAGCAGCGCCGCCGCCAGCGAGGTGCACGCGCCGGCCGCGTAGGCGAGCAGCAGCAGCGAGGTGCCGACGCTCGCGCCGTTCAGCGCGGCGCCGGTCAGGATCAGCCCGAGGATCGGCCCGGCACACGGCGCCCACAGCAGCCCGGTGCCGATGCCCAGCAGCACCGGCGAGAACGCGGATCCTTCTCCAGCGGCCGACCAGCGCACGCCGAGTGCGACCAGCGGCCGGCTCAGCCGATCCGCCAGCCCCGGCCACAGCAGCGTCAGCCCGAACACCGCCAGCAGCGCGATCGCCGCCCAGCGCCCGGCCTCGTTCAGCGTCACGACCCAGCCGCCGCCCACCGCGGCCAGCGATGCGATCACCGCGAAGCTCGCCGCCATGCCGGCCAGCATCGGCAGGCCGTGCGAGCGGAACGGCCGGTCGGCCCGCGCGAAGACGAAGGGCAGCACCGGCAGGATGCACGGGCTCAGGATGGTCAGCACGCCGCCGAGCCAGGCGATGACGAGGGTGGGCAGCATGGCGGTCGGTCCCGTGGATCAGTCCAGCGGCAGCACCAGCCGGGCCTCGAGCCCGCCGGCGCTGCGGTTGTGCAGGCTCAGCTGCGCGCCCATTGCGATCGCCAGCTGGTGCGCGATCGCCAGGCCCAGCCCGGTGCCGCCGGTGCCGCGGTTGCGCGAGCCCTCGAGGCGGTAGAACGGCTTCAGCACCGCCTCCAGCTGGTCGCCCGGAATGCCCGGCCCGTTGTCGAGCACCGACAGCGTCAGCCGCGTGCCGTCGGTCTGCACCCGCAGAGCCACCTCGCTGCCGAACGACAGCGCGTTGTCGATCAGGTTCATCAGGATGCGGCGCAGCGCATTCGGCCGCGACACGATCGGCGCGCTGACGCGGCCTTCCAGCTGCACCGCCTCGCCGGCGTCCTCGTAGTCGGCGAGCAGGCTCTCGAACAGCGCGTCGGCATCGATGCGGCACGGCGGCTCGGTTGCACCGTGCAGCGTGCGCGCGTAGGTGACGCCCTCGCGCACCAGCAGGTTCATCGCATCCAGGTCCTGGCGCATCTTGTCGCGGTCGGGGCCGTCGTCCATCAGGTCGGTGCGCAGCCGCATGCGCGTGATCGGCGTCTGCAGGTCGTGCGAGATCGCCGCCAGGATCTCGACC
>NZ_JBFUGN010000403.1:0-5275 GCF_056402895.1 Rhizobacter sp. P3_B12
CTTGAAGTACTTGTCGAACATCGAGTACCGCAGGTAGTCGCCCATGCGGGCCGCCTTCTTGACGAGGTCGGCCACGTCCGCGCCCTTGCCCTGCGCCTTCGCCCACACCGAGGCCCAGTAGACGGCCTGGATCGCGCGCGCATCGGCATCCGGCGCATTGGTGTAGCGCCACTGCTTCGCGTAGCTCTGGTCGCCGATGAACAGGCTCAGGAAGCCCTGCGTGCCGCCGCTGCGGCCCCAGCGGAAGGTGTCGCACGAGGGATGGGGAATCGTCTCCCACACCGATTCCTGCGGCCCGCGCTGGAAGGTGTTGATGTAGGCCGGCTTCGTGGTGCCGTCGCCGCAGCGGCCGTAGCCGTACCAGTTGTCGACGTCGGTCAGCCAGTGCATGCCGTAGATGTCGCGCGTGCCGTAGGCCGCTGCGAGCTCGGTGGCGATCGGGTCCTGCCCCGCGGTCACCGAGTTGTCCAGCGGCGCGGGGTAGTTCTTCGGCAGCGCGAACTCGCCGGCGTAGGTGGCCGGCTTGGCGGGGTTGTAGAAGCTGTTGGTGGGCTGGTCGGCGGTGGGCGGGATGATGGTCCTCTCCATCGTCGCCCAGGCGGCCTTCAGCGGTGCCCAGTCGCCGGTGACGCGGCCGTACTGCGCCTCCATCCAGAGCCAGAAGCTGTAGGCCTCGGAGGTCGTCTCATGGCCGTAGTCGGGCGCCTCGACCATCAGCGTCTCGATCGAGTGGTACGGCACGCCGTCGCTGCTGAAGTAACCGTTCGCCGGATCCTTGATCTTGTTGTACTGCGTCAGGAAGCGCTGCGTGTACTCGGCATCGGCGGCGCGCGCCGGTGCGGCGAGCGACAGGGCGAGCACGGCGGCGGCAACGGCCGAAAGCATGGGGAATCGGGTCTTCATCGAAATGTCTCCTGTTGTGAAAACGTTTTCACGATAGTGAAACTGCGAATGAAACTGCGAGTGAAACTGCGATCAAGCGCACTGCGCCACCGCCGCGCCAGGGCGCAGCGGTGGGTACAACGATTCGCGGAGTGTTCGAGCGCGGTCAGGACGGGCTGGGGATGCCCGGGCGCTCAGGGGTGGCCAATGGCCTGCGGGAGGACTGCAACTGCATCATTCCGTGTCTCCTTTCCCTCGGCGCGGCGGTCTTGCGACGGCGCACCGTCATGTTCTGGACGGTTTGTCTACAACTGCGGTTGAAATCGATTTCAACGCAACCAGTGTGCCGCCGGTCGCGCGTTCGTGGCACTCGGGTTAGCCCCATCAGATGCAACGCGTCGTATCGCAGCGCATCGGTTGCGGCAGGGGCAGATATGCAAGCGCGAAATGCGCAGTTCACAGCGCCGGGCCGCACTCCTAAGGTCTCGCGATGAATCCCCACCCGAGGCACTCCCCATGGCGCACGCCGGCACCCTGCAGATCCAGCACCTGAGCAAGCAGTACGAAGTGAAGGGCGAACCGCTGCCCGTGCTCGAGGACATCACGCTCACCGTCAACCCCGGCGAGTTCGTCAGCATCGTCGGCAGCAGCGGCTGCGGCAAGTCGACGCTGCTGCGGCTGATCGTCGGGCTGGAGGAGAACTACCAGGGCGAGGTGCTGCTCGACGGCGAGCGCATCGTCGGCACCAGCCTGGACCGCGGCATCGTGTTCCAGGAGCACCGGCTGTTCCCGTGGCTGACGGTGGAGCAGAACATCGGGCTCGGGCTGCTGAACGGCGAGCTCAGCGAGCAACAGAAGGCCGACACGGTGCGCGAGCACATCGCGCTGGTGGGCCTGGCCGGCTTCGAGACGGCGTGGCCACACCAGCTGTCGGGCGGCATGTCGCAGCGCGTGGCGATCGCGCGGGCGCTGGTCAACCGGCCCGAGGTGCTGCTGCTCGACGAACCGTTCGGCGCGCTCGATGCGCTGACACGCGCCCACCTGCAGCAGGCGCTGCACCGCATCTGGCAGGCCGAGGAGATCACGATGATCCTCGTGACGCACGACGTCGAGGAGGCGGTGTACCTCGGCGACAAGGTGGTGGTGATGGCGCCGCGGCCGGGCCGCATCCGGCGCATCGTGCCGGTGGAACTGGATCACCCGCGCGACCGCGTCGGCCTGGCGTTCTCGCGCGTCAAGGAAGACGTGCTGGCCGAGTTCGCCGGCACCCGTTCGCCGCTGCCGTCCGGCCTGCGTTTCGCACTCTGAGCCGGCCCTCTGCCAAGGACCATCCCATGAGCGACCGCAAGATGCGCCTCGGCGCCTTCATCGTCAACTTCAGGCCTGTTTGCCCGAGGGCTTCCAGGGATTCAGAAGTTTTGTGCCAGTCCCCTCGAAGTCGACCACGTTGCGTGTGGCGACAGTCAATCCGTGAACCAGGGCGGTGGCGGCAATCAGGCAATCGCGTTCGGCCCGGGGATTTGGCACATGCAAGGCCGCACACCGCAGAGCGACCGACAGGTCGACAGGAAGAATCCGGCCGTCGAACGCAGGCAAGACCTGATCGTCCATCCATTTGCGCAACCGTGTCGCCTGGGCAGCATCTCGACGCTGCAGTTGCAGGATGCCCAGTTCCAGTTCGAGCGCCGTGATGGAGGACAGGAACAGGTCGCTTCCCGCGACGGAATCCGCCCACGTCACGACGTTCGCATCGGCGCGACCCTGTGCCGCCTTGCGCAACTCGGACACCACATTGGTGTCGAGCAAGTACATCAATCGAACTCTGCAGGCCGGTAAACCGCGCCCAATCGCCCGGGTTCGAATTGGATATCCGCGGCATCAGGCATCGCGATCAGCGAGACGATGCTCGCCTGACGACCCGTGAGTGCCTGGTAGCGCTCGTAGGTCATCAGCACATGCGAGGGCTGACCGCGGTCGGTGATGACGACAGGGCCCTTCGATGCTGCCTTTTTTGCACCCGCGGTGTCTTGATTGAACTCTCGACTGGAGAGCGTGGTGGTGATGGTCATTGCTGTCCCCCTGCAATGTAGCAACGTTACTATTTCGACGCGTCACTGGCAAGGGTTCGGCCGACAAGCAAAAAAAGCCCGCTCATCGAGCGGGCTTTTTGCTTTCAGGTCACTCGATCAGAACGAGTGGCGGATGCCGSTGGWGAACTCGGTGATGTTGCGRTCCCCKGCSKTCGTCAGGCCGGCCGGCACGGCGCTGGCCCAGCGGTCGGCGTAGCCGTCGCCTTCGTTCTTGAAGCGGGTCACCGCGCTGTACAGCGCCGTGCGCTTCGACAGGTCGTACTGGTAGCCSACGCCGAAGGCCTGCGTCTTGCCTTCGTTCACGTTCTTGGCCTTGTTCTGCACGTACTGCGCACGCACCGTGTTCGCGCCGAAGCGGTAGTCGCCGCCGACCCAGAAGCCCTGGCCGTCGGCATCCACCGCGCTGCGGTCGTTCACCGCGATCACGCCGGCCGTGCCGTGCCAGTCGCCGTACGTGTAGCCGACCGCGCCCGAGGTCGTGCRCACGTCCTGCGAGGTCAGGTCCTGCTTGTCGTCGACGAACGACAGCATCGCGTCGAAGCCGTAGCCGCTGTAGCGGGCGTAGACATCGGCGGTGCGCTGCTCGTTGGTGGCRCCGGTGGCTTCACCGAAGCCCCACAGTGCRCCGGCCTTGAAGCCGCTGAAGGTCGGGGTCTCGTACTTGACCGAGTTGTTGATGCGCGCCGGGCCGCCGTTGCCGGTGGCCGTGGTGGTGGTGCCGCCGCGCAYCGGCTCGTAGCCGCCGAAGCCGCCGATCACGGCCGTGCTCGCGCCGGTCGAGACGTTCGAGAACTCGCTGAAGTCGCTCGACAGGTTGTAGACGCTGCCGTACTGGCGACCCAGGGTCAGCGTGCCGAACTGCGCCGAGCCGATGCCGACGTACGACTGGCGGCCCCAGAACGCGTTCTGGCCGTTGGTGCCGTCGTCGAGGTTGACGCCGCTTTCGAGCACGGCCAGGGCACGCAGGCCGCCGCCGAGGTCTTCGGTGACGCGCAGGCCGAAGCGCGAGCCCTGCAGGCCGCCCGACTGCACGCGGCTCAGGTTGGCCGCGCCGTTGGCGAACTGCACGTAGGCATCGGCAACGCCGTACAGCGTCACGTTGGTGGAGGAGGCTTGCGCGTCTTGCGCATTGGCTGCCGAGGCAGCGGCCAGTGCGACCGCGGTCACGGCAAAGGTGGCGAGTTTCATGGGTTGGTTTCTGCGATGGCAGGTGGTCAGAACCGCGCCATCGTAGGAACCGCTGCCGGACGGGAACCTGTCCGGCAGATGACAAATTTGTCAGCGTCGCTGCATGCGCGAGCCCATCGAATCAGAAACGCACAAGGTCACACAAACACAATAATTGCCACATAGCATGGGTGGGATCGACCGCTCCCCCACCTCCCTTGGAACCCCCATGCACACCCTCTACACCCAGCGGCCGGCCACGCCGGCCCGCAGCACATCGCTCCCCCACACACCGCCTGCATCGACTGCAGCCGCTTCCGCCCGGCGCTTCGCGTTGGGCGTGGGCATCGCGATCGCCGTCGCGCTGACCGCCTGCGGCGGCGGCAACGACAACAAGGATTGCGGCTCGGCGGGCAACACCCGCGACCTGCACTGCGCGCCCTGACACGGACCGATGCCATGACGCTCAACCGCCGTAACTTCCTCCGCACCGCCGCCGGCTCCTCCCTCGCGCTCGGTCTGTTCCCTCCCGCCATCCAGAAGGCCCTCGCGATACAGGCCAACAACGCGACCGGCACGCTGAAGGATGTCGAGCACATCGTGCTGCTGATGCAGGAGAACCGCTCGTTCGACCACTACTTCGGCGCGCTCAACGGCGTGCGCGGCTTCGCCGATCCGTTCGCGATCCCGGTGCCCGATGCCGGCGCCATCCAGCGCCGCACGGTCTGGTCGCAGCCCAACGCCGTGGCCGGTGCCGCGCCGGCGGTGGTCGCGCCCTTCCACCTGAACACCACGCAGAACTTCGAGGTGATGCGGGTGGAGGGCACGCCGCACTCGTGGGGCGACGCGCAGTACGCCTGGGACCAGGGCCGCATGAACACCTGGACCACCTACAAGAAGAACCATGCGATGGGTTACTACACCCAGGACGACCTGCCCTTCCAGTACGCGCTGGCCAATGCATTCACGCTGTGCGATGCCTACCACTGCAGCTCGCAGACCGGCACCAACACCAACCGCCTGTTCGCGTGGACCGGCACCAACGACGGCCTGGCGCTCGGCAACGGCCCGGCCACGTACAACGACTACGACTGGTTCGACGCCAACCCCGGCAATGACGGCGGCTACACCTGGAC
>NZ_JBFUGN010000404.1:0-5274 GCF_056402895.1 Rhizobacter sp. P3_B12
GCGCAGCGCCCGGCCATCGTGCAGAAGATCCGCGCCGCGATCCGCCGCGCGCAGCAGTTCGACACCAACGCCAACATGGACCTGGAGACGCCGGACGAGCTGACCGACATCGACAGCCTGGCCACCGAGCTGCTGGCCACCGACTTCGCGCCGTTCAAGGTGCAGCAGGCGGCGGCCGGGCTGCGCGATGCGCTGAAGGACATCAAGCGCTACGGCGCCGTCGATGCGCCGTGGACGGCCCCCGGCGCACTGTGGGACTTCTCGGCGAAGAACCTCGCGATGAACATCTTCCTGCCCGACCCGCTGCTGCTCGGCCTGTGGGACTGGCGCTCGCCGTACTACCTCGACGTGAACCCCGATCCGACGCTGCCGCGCGTGCAGCCGCACATCATCGACTTCGTGAAGGTCACCGACTGGGTCGACTTCATCGTCGAGTACCACAAGGGCCAGCCGTTCAAGGGCCTGCTGCCGGCAGCGATCCCCGAGTTCCCGGTGTTCAACGCGCGCTACGAGCCGCCGAAAGGCCGCCAGCCCGACCCCTGCGGTGACGGGGACATCATCCCCAAGGGAGAGGACAAACCGCGCCGCGCCTGATCCCTCCGCCCTCTCCCACCGAACCCCTGCGAGGCCCGTCCTCCCAGGGGTTTTTTGCGTCCGGGCGTGCATCGTCTCGTGATCGTCTCGCGCCCGGGGAGATCGGGCGGCACACGGGCGTGTCAATGGGAAGGCGAGGCCGATGGAATGCGGTCCATGGATTCCTCCACCGCATCCCATCCTCCTCAGGAGACGCCCATGAAGTGGTACCTGTCCGTCCTTGGCGCGCTGGCCGTCTGGCGCCTCACCCACCTGCTGCACGTGCAAGCCGGCCCGCGCCGCGTGCTGGAGAACTTGCGGCGCTGGGCCGGCGAGGGCTCGTCGCTCGCCTGCTTCTACTGCCTGAGCCTGTGGGTCTCGGTGCCGGTCGCGCTGGTGATCGGGCAGGACTGGCTCGAGCAGGTGCTGCTGTGGCTCGCGTTGTCGACCACCGCGATCGCACTCGACCTGCTGCTCGACCTGATCAGCCGCAGCACCGCGCCGCCGGCCCACCTGCAGCTGCTGACGCCGTCGCAGATGGCGCAGGCGATGGCGGCCCGCTACTTCGACGAGCAGGCCGCGGATGAAACGCCGGAGCCGCTGTTCACGCGCGGCCCGGCGCGGACCCACTGAGCGGAGGCCTGCATGCTGCCGTCGATCAAACGCCGCCTGGCCGCGCTCGGGCCGGTTGCCATCCCGTTCGCCGACACCACGCCGGGCATCTGGCTGCTGGAGACGCAACGGCCGGTGCCGGCCAAGGAAGCCGCGGCCGCCCCTACACTGCACGCGCCCCGCATCAACACCCCGAGCCCATGGCCTGGAACGGTCGCCTGCAACTCCACTACCGCCACGACGCCGGCCGCTGCGTCGTCCACGACCGACACAGCGGGCCGCTGCGCATCCTGCAAAGCCTCTACCCCGAAGGCCCCGGGATCTGCCACAACGTGCTGGTGCACCCGCCTGGCGGCATCGTCGGCGGGGATGTGCTGGCGATAGAAGCCACGCTCGACGCCGGCGCCCACGCGCTGATCACGACGCCGGGCGCGACGCGCTTCTACCGCAGCCTCGGCGAGACCGCGGTGCAGAGCCTGACGGCCCGCGTGGCCGGTGGTGCACGCCTGGAATGGCTGCCGCTGGAGACGCTGTGCTACCGGCGCACGCTGGCCGAGAACCGCATGCGCTTCGAGCTGGAACCCGGTGCCGAGATGATCGGCTGGGACGTGCTGGCGCTCGGGCTGCCGGCCAGCGGCGAGCTGTTCGACGCGGGCCGCTACACGCAGCAGATCGAGCTGCCGGGCGTGTGGCTGGAACGGGGGACGGTCGATGGCGAGGATCGGCTGCTGCTCGATTCGCCGGTGGGCTTTGCGGGGCACAGCGTGCTCGCGACGATGTGGTTCGCGGGTGGCTCTGCCTTGGCGGGCGCGCGGCGCGAGGCGCTGATCGATGCGGCGCGCGAGCAGCTCGAGGCGCACGCGCTGCGCGCCACCGCCGGTGCGACGTCGCCGCATGACGAGCTGGTCATGCTGCGCGTGCTGGCGCATCGCGTCGAGCCGGCGATGGAATTGCTGACGAGTGTGTGGAAACGCTGGCGGGATGTCGCGTGGGGCTTGCCGGCGCAGGTGCCGCGGGTATGGCGGACGTAGTCGGGACTTCAGCCCTTTGGACTCGTCGGCTGCTTCGAAAGTATGGGTGGCTTGGCCCTGCCGCGTCGCTCTGATGCTGCACCCATCACTATCGAAAACATCTGGGTTGGAGACATTTCGGAGCTATAAACCTCCGGATGATTGGAAATGAATTCAACCACGTAGCGCTTCGCTTCTGACAGATCGAGTTGCCTGTCGAGTCTGAGAATCGGATCAACGCGCAAGTATGTTCCGGCAAAGCCGGGACGCCATCCAAAGATTCCCGCGCGCCCCATGGTGCGGACATCAACGACTCTGAACAGATCCAAGTTGGAATCCAGGATCTTGACTGTATGGAGACTACCTTGTTGCAGGTAATCCGTCTTTGCCGTACGCAGCGGCTCAATGCTTTGAAGATGCCATGCCCATCTTTGATCATGACCCCAAGCTGGCCAACGAGGCTGTGGACTATTGGCATTCACAGTCATCTTCCTTGTGGTTTGGCGCCGGAACGGCCGTGCCTGCGCCAATCTCCAAACCCTTTGCCCATCCTGGCGTTCCTTGCCACCAGCGCATGAAAGCGCCAGACCTTGCTCCGCCGGGCGCGTTCCCGTGAATCAGTTCGTGAGTCGACCTCGGAATGGGATTGAGATTCCATGGCTGACTTTTTATTGCATCGGGCACCCTATTTTTCGATAGCGCTGTTTTGCTCAATGGCCCCTCAAAAACCATCCGCGGCCAAAACTAATGCCCTGCGCAACTTCTGAAGCCGACAAAAACCACTACCACCACAACCGGCAATATCCATATCGCCGCTGATACAGCGACCTTCTTCAGATTCAATGACTCCATCCAATCGATTTGCTTGGTGGCAAGCTCAACTCTCTCGATCGGCAAGCTTACCGAGCCAGATTCCTCAATTTCTCTTCCTAGTCTTTGCAGCTCCTCCCACGACGCCGATACGTCTTCATTACCAAATTCATTGGACTGGACTATGAAATTCGTGGATAAGACCAGACTTTGCGCCTTCTCGACACGAGAGGTCGGATGCCTACCGCAGTTTGCACATACGTCGAGGAAGCCAATCTTCGGACTTCCGCAGTGAAAGCAAATGGCTGAAAAAGTCATTTTCTGCACTCACATTCTTCCGTGGCTGCATCAGCAAGTTGCTTGCCGGCAACGAAGCCGGCGCCGGCCGTCAATGGAATCATTGACGACACTGCGCGTCTTGCCCACCCTTGGGCGATCGGATTCATCCAGCCCCCCATTCCTATTGCATGATTCAGCGCAGCAGGAATTTCCACAAGATTCAATCCTGAGTTTGCCATTCCGCGCACTAGCGGCCCCGCCACTTTGGCTCTGGCTTGCGAAATCAGCCAGTGATCCAAATTACCGACGCCATACCACTGATTGAAGGCTCCGCCCATCATTCTCCAGTACGGCCCAGAGAAAGCTCGAAAATTGGAATTAAAGAATGTCTTCGCGAGCAAGCCATTCGCTGCGTACCTACCCACGATGCCTAGCCCTGCGCTGGACACTGCGGCAACACCCACCTGCGCCAAGTTCACACACTTCAGATTCCCGCCGTTTTCATAGAGTTGCACTGCTAGGTCTATGGCACCGCCAACTACTGCTGCAATGCACCAAGGGCATTCGCCTGTCGGGTCAACAAAGCTGAGCGGGTTACCCTCGACGTAGGCATAGGTGTTGATGCCGCCTTGTAGCCCAATCGGGTCACTTTGCTGGTAGGAACCTCCATGAGGGGTGTAGAACCGGAAGTGGTTGTACCAAAGCCCGCTCTCCGCATCCGCATACTGCCCCGGGAAGCGCAGGTTCTGTGTGAAGGTCCCGAGCCCATCGGGATTCGTCTCCGGCGCCGTCGTGCCGAACGGCTCGGCCAGCCAGCGCCAGCGCTTGGCTCCAGTCTGATCGACGACGATGCGCGGCGCATTCAGGTGATCGGCGTGGATGTAGTAGATGAGCGGCGGGCCGCTCGCGTTGCCCGGGTCCGGCGTGAACATCGCCACCGGGATGTTGTCCAGCCATACGTATTCGCGCAGCGCCTTGCCGGTCTGGTCGTATTCCCCGAGCAACTGGCCTTCGAGGTCGTACACAAAGATCACCGTCTCACCCGTGCTCGTCACCTTGCGGATGCGTCGGCGCTCGGCGTCGTAGTCGTAGCTGCCGGTCACACCCGCCTTCGTGATGCTCGCGATCGAGCCGTTCAGCCCGTAGACCGCCATGTAGTTCGTGCTGTCGCTGGTCGTGTTGCCGGCGTTGTCGTAGCCGAAGCTKCKGGCCGGGTTCGTGATGCTCGTCAGCCGGTTGCTCGTCGCCTCGGTCGTGTAGGTGCTCGGGCTACCGTTCAGRCTCACGCTCRCGCGGTTGCCRTTGGGGTCATAGGCAATCGACCAGGTCGATGCGGCCGTCGTGATGTTGGTCAGCCGGCTGTTCTCGTCGTAGTCGAAGCTCTGGTCCAGCGCAATCTGCGGCGTGCCGTCCGTGGCCAGCAGGTGCGTGAACCCGCTGATGCGGTCGGCGGCGTCGTARGTCASGTCGCGCAGCACGTTGCCCAGCGGGTAGCGCACGATGCGGCCGCTCAGGTCGAACTGCCTCGTGTGATTCACCAGGCCGCTKGCCATGTGCCAGTCCCAGCCGCTCACCGGGCCGAAGGGTTCCCACTTCACGTTGCTGATCAGCGGCACGGGCGTGCTGCCTGCGTCCTTSGCCAGGCTCATCGCGATCAGCTCGCCGGTGTCGCGCGTGATCACCAGCACSCGGCCCGACGGATAGGTGATGGTCATCAGGTCGCCATGCGAGTAGGCGTACTTCACCGTCGTCTGGATCGGCACGGTGTTCGCACCGGCCTTGGCGTTCACCGACTGCACGGCTTCGGTGATTCGGCCGCGCGGGTCGTACTTGACGCGGGCGAAGCCGCTCGGGTGATCCACTCGGCTGAGCCGGCCGATGCTGTAGGTGTAGTCCGCGCCGACGAGATCCCAGCTCCAGGTGATGGTCTGGCTCGGCTGACCGCTCTGGCTGTAGACGACGCTGGTCAGCCGGCCTTCCAGGTCATAGG
>NZ_JBFUGN010000405.1:0-5261 GCF_056402895.1 Rhizobacter sp. P3_B12
CGCCGATCGTCGCGCCGATGAAGACCACGGCCACCAGGAAGTAGCGCGCGATCTCCTCGGTCCACGAGGCCGAGTCGTTCAGCGCGTAGCGGGTGAAGAACTGGTAGAAGACCGTCGCGCCGAGCAGCGCGAAGAGCGCGAAGGCCAGCCAGTCTTCAGGGCGGTAGGCACGCAGGTCGACCTCGGCATCGTGCACCTCGAAGTGCGCGGCTTCGGCGGCCACGCTGGGCGGGTGGTCGGTGGCGGGCGGGCCGGGCGGGACCTCGGGCTCGTCGATCACTGCGGGCTGCATCGGCTCAGTCTCCAGGTTTCCATCCCGAGGCGAAACGCACCTCGGCGTTCTTCATGTGCTTGCGCATCGCGTCGCGCGCCGCGCGCGGGTCGCGCCCGGCCACCGCCTGCAGCAACTCGCCGTGCTCTTCGACCGCCTGCTTCCACACCACCTCGCCCGAGAAATGCGACTCCATCTGCGTGTACAGCGGGCCGGTGCGCGCCTCCCACAGCTGCTGCACCACCATCAGCAGCGCGCTGTTGCCGCTGGCCTCGGCCAGGCACAGGTGGAAGCGCTGGTCGGCGGCAACGGCCTCGGGCGCATGCGTCGCATGGCGCTGCATGTCGACGAGCGCGCTCTTCAGGCGCTGCAGGTGCTCGGGCGTCGCATGGGTGGCCGCCAGCGCCGCGGTCTCGGACTCGATGATCCAGCGCGCGCGGATCAGGTCGAACGGGCCCGGCGGCGTCGCCTCGGCGCGGTGCGACGCGCCGCCCGGCTTGCGCGCGCTGACGAACACGCCGGCCCCGCCGCGCACCTCGACCAGGCCCTCGACCTCCAGCGCGATCAGCGCCTCGCGCACCGACGGGCGGCTCACGCCGAGCTGCTCCGACAGGTCGCGCTCCGACGGCAGCCGCGCGCCCACGCGGAACTCGCCCTTGTCGATGAGGCGGCTCAGCTGGTCGGCGATCTGCCGGTACAGCCGGCGGCTCTCGATGGTCTGGATGGGCATGGACAACCGGGCGCCTGGATTGGTCAGGCCAGTTGATCTTCAGTGAGCCCTCGCGCCGGTCCAAGAGGGTTGGCCCTGTCAGGGAACTCCCTGACGGCCCTGTGATTGCCAATTGGCCTGACCACTTGTCCAATGTGCGGATGGACCTCTTTCGCCTCGACGGCAAGGTGGCGCTGGTGACCGGCGCGAGCCGCGGCATCGGCCAGGCGATGGCCATCGCGCTGGCACAGGCCGGGGCCGACGTGGCGGGCGCGGCGCAAGGCGACCAGGCCGACACGCAGGCGGCCGTGGAGGCCTGCGGGCGGCGCTACCGCGCACTGCGGGTCGATGTGTCGCAGGTCGCGGGGCTGCCAGCGCTGGTCGACGAGGTGGTGCGCGAGCTGGGCGGGCTGGACATCGTGGTGAACAACGCCGGCATCATCCGGCGCGGCGCGGCGATCGACTTCAGCGAGGCCGACTGGGATGCGGTGACCGACCTGAACCTGAAGGCCGCGTTCTTCCTCGCGCAGGCCGCGGCGCGGCGGTTCGTGCACCAGGGGCGCGGCGGCAAGGTGATCAACGTCGCGTCGATGCTGTCGTTCCAGGGCGGCGTGCGGGTCGCGTCGTACACCGCGGCCAAGAGCGGGCTGATGGGCATCACGCGGCTGCTGGCCAACGAATGGGCGCCGCTGGGCATCAACGTGAACGCGATCGCGCCCGGCTACATCGCGACCGACAACACGCTGGTGCTGCGCCAGGACGAGAAGCGCAACGGCGAGATCCTGGCGCGCATTCCGGCCGGTCGCTGGGGGCGGCCGGACGACCTCGCGGGGGCGACGGTGTTCCTCGCCGCCGCGGCGTCGGACTACATGCACGGCCACACGCTGGCCATCGATGGCGGGTGGCTGGCCCGTTGAAGAAGCAGACGACGACAACCACGACGACGGAGACGACATGACACCGAGATCGCTACTCGCGGCCGCCGCATGCGCGCTGGCCTGGCAGGGCGCTGCGCGCGCCGAGGACGCGCTGGACCTGAAGCTGCGCAACGGATGGGCCGTCGCGGTGCAGCAGGAGGGCGCGATCGCGCAGCGCAGCAACAAGACCTCGTACCCGAAGGTCACCACCAGCGACGCGGCGCAGGCCTGGACCTATGCCGGCTCCGGCGAATGGACCAGCGGCTTCTTCCCCGCCAACCTGTGGCTGCTGCACGGCCAGTTCGCGGCCGACGGCTGGAGCACGCAGGCGCAGACCTGGCAGAACGGCATGGAGGGCCAGGACACCAACACCGGCACGCACGACGTCGGCTTCATGGTGTTCACGCCGTTCGGCAATGCGCACCGCCTGACCGGCGTCGACAGCTACCGGCAGGTGGCGCTGACCGCCGCCAATTCGCTGAGCCAGCGCTACAACGGCACCGTGGGCGCGGTGCGCTCGTGGGGCTCGAACGGCGACAACGCGAACTTCCAGGTGATCATGGACAACATGATGAACCTGGAGCTGCTGTTCTGGGCCAGCCAGCACGGCGGTTCGACGGCGCTCTACAACCAGGCCCGCAGCCATGCGCTGAAGACGCGCGACAACCACGTGCGCGCCGACGGCAGCAGCTACCACCTGGTCACCTACGACCCGGTGACCGGTGCGGTGAAATCGCGCACGACGGTGCAGGGCTACAGCGACAGCTCGACCTGGGCGCGCGGCCAGGCCTGGGGCATCCATGGCTTCACGATGACCTACCGCTTCACCGGCGAGACCACCTTCCGCGACACCGCGCGCAAGCTGGCCGACTGGTACCTGGCGCACCTGCCGGCGGATTCGATTCCGTACTGGGATTTCAACGACCCGGCGATCCCGGGCGCGCCGCGCGACACCTCGGCCGCGGCGATCGCAGCGGCCGGGCTGATCGAGCTGTCGTTGCTGGAGACCGACGCCACGCGCGCCACCACCTACCGCAACGCGGCGCGCACGGCGCTGGGTGCGTTGCTGTCGGCACCGTGGTTCGCGACGCTGGGCACCCCGTCGAACAGCCAGGCGCTGCTGCTGCAGAGCGCCTACAACCACCACGCCGGCAACACGCTCTACAACCAGGGCACGGCCTGGGGCGACTACTACCTGCTGGAAGCGATGCAGCGCTGGCGGCGTGTCAACCCGGGGTTGGCCACGCTGCCGGTGGCCTCGGTCAGCGCGACCAGCGCGCAGGCGGGCAACCCCGCGGCGAATGCGATCGACAACAACCTGGCGACCCGCTGGAGCGCCGAAGGGGACGGCCAGGCGATCACGCTCGACCTGGGTTCGAGCCGCGCGATCCAGAAGGTCGGCGTGGCTTTCTACCTGGGCGACCAGCGCACCGCACGCTTCGACATCGCGACCTCACCCGACGGCAACGGATGGACGACACGCTGGCGCGGCATCTCGAGCGGCCAGACGGCCGCGAAGGAGTTCTACGACATCACCGACGTGACGGCACGCTACGTGCGCATCACGGGGCATGGCAGCACGGCGAGCCAGTGGAACAGCATCACCGAGCTCTCCGTGCATTGAAGCGCGTCAGCGGCGCCGCGTCTTGGCGGCCGGCGCCTCGGCCTCGCCGCCCTGCAGCCCCTCGGCCATGCCGATCAGCACGCCGCTGACCAGCGCCGAGTAGCTGTCGAGTAGCGCCTGCGCCGTCTTCAGGCCGAGCGCGCGGCTGTCGCGGATGGCGGTCTGCGCCTGCGACACCAGCTGCTCGACGGCGTTCGATGCCTGGGCGCCGGTGTCGGTGCCCTTCAGCTTCATCGTCTCGAGCACCTGGCTCCAGGCGCCCTGCAGCGGCTCGGTGGCCGAGCCGGCCGCCTTGCTGACGGTCGCGAAGAAGGTGTCCTCCATCTTCTCCAGGTCGKCCAGCGCGCCCTTCAGCTGCTTTTCCTGCAGGCCGACGCCCTGGTCGACGAACTGCTGCAGCGCCTTGCGGTGCGCCTCGACGGCCTGCAGCAGCGCGCCATCCATGCCGGAGAAGGCCTTGCCGAGCAGCGCCTCCGGGTCGATCGCCGGCGAGGGGTTCCCGGCGAGCCCGGTCGAGGCGGCCTTGGTGACCGTCTTCACGACGCCGCGGATGTTCTGCAGCGTCAGCTCGCGCCCTTGCAGCGCCTTCAGCGTCGCCTCGCCGACCGCCTTGCGCAGCGCCTCGCCCTGGCGGGCGCTGGCCTGCGAGAACATCGCGATCAGTGCGTCCTGGTCGATCCCTGACTTGCTCATTCGCTTCTCCTGGTGGTTGGGTCGGCCGGCGGAATCCGGCGCCCCGCAAGGGTATCCAACTGTTTTCGAGAAGGAAACCTCGCCAGCCCTGATAATGTCGGACCCGCGCGGCCGCGGGCCCTCTATGGGGCCTGCGATCCGCGCCCTTTCCCTCCGGGTGCGCGACCCGCGCCCGCAACCCCCTGATCCATGGCCAAAGACCAAGTCAAGAACTCGATCGATGCCGAAGGCCTGCGTTATCGCACCAAGGCCCCCGGCTCTCCGTTTGCGTCTGCCGGCGTGTTCAGCGCCGCGACGATGTCGTGCTTCCTGTGCGGCAAGCACCGCGCGCGCACTTCGCTGAAGTCGCGCAAGCTGCTGGGCAAGACCCAGTTCGTCTGCGCGCCGTCCTGCAAGGAAGCGGACGAAGCCTAGCCTGGATCGGCCCGCTCGCTGTCAGCCAGTCAGCGGGCCTTCGCGAGCAACCAGATTCCCGCCAGCACCAGCACGGTGCCGGCGGCGACCCATCCGGTGAACGGCTCGCCGAGGATCACCACGCCCATCAGGATCGTGGACAGCGGCCCGACCATCCCGGTCTGGGCCGCCACCGTCGCGCCGACGCGCTCGATGGCCATCATCACCATCAGCACCGGCGCAAAGGTGCACAGCGTCGCGTTCAACACCGACAGCCAGATCACCTCGGGCGCCACCAGCGCTGCCGACATCGGCCGCAGCACGACGAACTGCCCGATGCACAGCACGCAGGCCACCGTGGTCGCGAGGCCCGTGAGCCGCAGCGCACCCAGCCGCTTGACCTCCTCGCCGCTGAACGCCAGGTACAGCGCATAGCTCACCGCGCTGCCGAACACCAGCACCGCGCCCAGCGCCACGTGCGTGCCCACCAGCTGGATCTCGTGCCCGAACACCAGCAGCACGCCGGCATAGCTGACGCCCAGCGCCATCAGCTGGCGGCGGTTCACGGTCTTGTGGAACAGCACGACGCCGAGGAACAGCACCAGCGTCGGGTTCAGGTAGAGGATCAGCCGCTCGAGGCTCGCGCTGATGTAC
>NZ_JBFUGN010000406.1:0-5246 GCF_056402895.1 Rhizobacter sp. P3_B12
TGCCGGAACTGACCAGCTGGAACTGCTGGTTGGCGCCGTCGTGCCGGCTCCACTGGCGGAACTCGGCGCCGTCGCCGGTCATCCAGTTGTAGAGGTCGAGCGCCTTGCCGCTGTTGACGTTGACGAGGGTGTACCAGGCGTTRCCGTCCACCGTGATGGCGGCGTGTGCCGGGACCGCGGCCCCCAGGGTGAGCGCCGGCAGCACGAAGGCCGCCAGCGTCGACAGAACTTTGCGAAGTTTCATCGTGTTCTTCATGACAGGTCTCCGTTCAGATGAGGCAGGGGCTCACAGGTCGCCGAAGCCGATGGCGCCGTTGCAATGCAGCCATTCGCTGCGGCCGCTGCCGCCGCYGCACCGGCCGTTCTGGTACACGCCGGTGTTGTAGGTCTGGTTCTCGGCCTGCCGCACGCTGCCGTTCACGCTCAGGTAGTCGACCTGCACGTCGCGGCCGGCGGCGTCGTTGCTGAACTCCACGGTGCTGCCACCCGACAGGCTGGTCGTGAACGTGTAGTTGGTCATGGTCTTGCCGAGCGTCCAGCTCTGCACCACGGTGCCGCCGACGCGCAGGGTCACGCGCTCCTGGCCCGAGGTTCCGCGTGCACGCACGACGATGGACTTGCCCGGCGTGCCGCCGCCACCGCCGCCGGTGTTGCTGCGCACGTAGTTGCCGAGCCAGGTCAGCGCTGGCCGCTCGCTGCCGTCGCGGCGCACGAGGTGCGAGTTGGCCACCCAGGTCTGGCCTTCGATGTAGCCCCACAGCGTGACGCCCGCGACGCCCGGGTGCGTCCACAGCAGCGGGAACTTCTGCTGGTAGCGCGCCAGCTGCGTGGCGTCGTCACCGGTCATGTCCAGCTCCGACACGTAGATCGGCACGCCGGCCTGGGCCAGCGTGTCCAGGTTCTGCGTGATCGTGGCCGGCGCCAGGTTGTCGATGCTGAAGTAGTGCGTCTGGATGCCGACGCCGTCGATCAAGCCGCGCGACTTCAGGATGTTGACGATGCCCTTGTAGCGGTTCAGCGCATTGGCGTCGTTGATGATCCCGTACTCGTTGATCAGGAGCTTGGCGTTGGGGCAGTGCTGGCGGGCCTTCTGGAACGACCAGACGATCCAGTCCCAGCCGGTCGAGCCCGCGCCGCCGAGGGCCTCGCGGTAGCTGGCCGGTTGGTGCAGCGGCTCGTTGACCACGTCGATGTATTGCGTCTGCGGGTAGCGCTGGCAGTACTGGCGCATGAAATCCTCGACTTCGGCGGCTTGCTGCGGCGCGCTCAGCCCGTCGATCCAGTTCGGCGCCTGCGAACCCCACACGAAGGTGTGCTGCTTGAACGGAAAACCGTTGGAGCGCGCGTAGTTGTAGGCGGCGTCGAGCTGGCTCCAGTTCATCTGGCCGCGCACCGGCTCCACCGACTCCCATTTGCCGGCGTTCTCCGGCGAGACCTGGTTCCAGTAGGTGCTGAAGTTGGCCGGCGGATTGCCGGCAATGATGTTGCCGAGGAACTTGGGCTTGCCGACGGCAATCTGCGCGTGCGCCAGGCCGGCTGAACCCAGCAGGCCGAGGGCTGCCGTGGTGCAGATCGTGGCGCGGCGCATGGCCTTGAAGGTGCGTGAGGTGTTCATTGTTCGTCTCCCTTGAAGTGTTGAACGGATCGGATTGACAGCGGCGCGAATGCGCATCAGCGCAGCCCCACGCCGCCCTTCTTGTCGTAGCCCTGCGTCCAGCCGAGCAGTCGGCCACCATCGGTTTCCGGCGATGTCTGGGGCGTGTCACCGGCACCGAAGAACAGCCCGGCAATGTGCGCGTCAGCCACCTTGTCGAGGTTGTTGAAGAGGTAGTCCACCTTGTTGTCCTGCCAGTGGTTGGTCGTGTTGTTCTGCTGCGAGTTGCCGAGCGGAACCTGCCACATCACGGTGGACTTGCCGACGACCTCGGCCAGCTTCTTGCTCCAGGCCAGGTAGGCCGCGAAGCTCTGGTCGGTCCAGAAGGTGTCCTTGTTGTAGGTGGCCTTGTACCAACCCGCATCGCGGTCGGCGGGGTCGGTGGTCACGAAGTCGCCGCTGCCGGCGCCCAGGGCCAGCATGTACTTGCCGATCTCCTCGGCGTTGCCGCTCTCGGTGTGGTTCCACGACGAGGCATGCAGGCCGACAGCCGCGTTCGGTGCGTACTGGCGTGCCATCGCGATCATGCAGCGGCCGAGGCCCGCGGCACTGTTCTCCTGCTGGGCGCAGTCGGTGGGATTGGCGGCTGCCACCTGGGCCGGCACGGCATGCGGATCCTTGTTCCTGCCGCGCACGAAGCCCCACAGGTCGGGCTCGATCTGCAGGATCACGCGTTCCTTGCCGATCGTCTGCAGCAGGAAGCGCCAGTCGGTGAGGTAGCGCTTGAGCGTTGCGGCATCGTTCATCGCCGCCAGCTCGGCCTCGCCTTCCTGGTAGCCCGCGGCCGACTTCATCACGTAGTACGTGAACATCGGCACGCGCGGGCGGGCCGCGTTCTGCCAGGTCGCGGCCTTGTTCGCGGCGATGCTGTTGCGCAGCTGCGTTGCCGGCGCGTGCGTGTTGTCCCAGCAGGCCCACCAGTTCATCTGGGTGCTCGGACACGCCTTCAGGTAGGCGTCGTCGGGAACCGGCAGGCTGGCGAGATAGGAGTAGCGCACGTCGAAGGGGGCCGCTGCTGCGCTCGAGTCGTCCATCTGTGCGCCGATCAGCAGCCGGGTCTGGCCCATGAAGGTGCCGAAACTGCCGCTCGCCGTCCCGGCGCATTTTCCGTCGACCGGGTTCAGGTACCAGCGCTGCTTCGCCGACGACCTGTCGGCGTCCTGGTAGATCTTCGACAAGGCATTGCCGTCACCGACGGTCACGAGCTTGCCCGAGTAGCTCGAGACGATGTTGACCGCGCCGCTGCCCGCGCCGCGCAGCGCGAACAGCTGGTTGGCGGTGCTCTTGTAGGCCCACTGCCTGAGGGGCGTGTTGTCGCCGGTCTGCCAGCCGTAGACGTCCAGCGCCTTCTCGCTGTGCACCGGCCGCAGCGACCACGATCCGTCGGCCACCTGGGTGAGCTTCCATTGCTGGTTGGCCGCGCCGTTCGACTGGTACTGGATGATGTCGGCGCCGTCGTCCCTGGACCAGCCCAGCACGTCGAGTGCGAGGCCGCTTGCTTCATTGACGATGGTGTAGGTCTTGCCGCTGACCGGTGCGTCCGCGCAGTTGCCGGCATGGGCGGCAAACGACGCCAAGGCTCCGAGCGCCACGCCGGCCAGCGTTCGCAGCACGATGCGGCCGGTGCCGGCCGCGGAAGCGCTTGAATTGTTTTGCTTGTCGAGTGTCATGTCTTGATCTGCTTTTTTCAGTTCACCAGCGTCGTGATGCTCTTGGCCGGCAGCGAAATGGAGAAGGTGTTCGCACTGACGCCGATCGCGGGCTGTTGCGCGAACGTGACGGTCCCGGTGGTGCGGTACGGCGTCAGGCTGGTCAGCGCGCGGCCGGCGGGGGCGATCGACGTCGTCAGGGTGACGTCGGCCGCGTTCTCGTTCACGAGCACGACCACGGCCTTGCTGTCGGCTGCGCCGGGGGGAGTGCCGAACGCCGAGACGCGGACACCCTTCTGCGGGAGCGCCGTCGCGTCGTAGCGGACGTAGCCCGGACGGATGAAGTACGAGAAATGCTTCAGCCCGATGCCGAAGTAGGTCGGCTTGTTGTTCGTGCCGATCAGGCCGGTCGGCGTCGCGTCGTTGGAGTTGACGAGCCACCAATGGACGTAGGCGTTGTACTGCGACAGCGTCAGGCCGTCATGCACTTCCTTGGCCATCGCGATGGCGTCGTCGATGCTGGTCGACCATGACGACTTGGAGTCCGATTTGTTGACGGAGTCCAGGAAGTGCTCGGTCATCCAGACCTCTTTCCCCAGCTTCTTGGCCGCGCTGGAATAGTTCGGCGTGCCGCCGTAGAGGTGGCCGCCGACGATCGAGAGGTTGCTGGCCGCCTTGGTGTCGGCCAGCAGCGTGTCGGTGGTGGCCTGCGAGTAGTAGAACGATTCCGCCGCCATCAGCTTGGTGGTGGTGCCGGCAATGGCCGTCGCCCCGTAGCCGCCGACCCAGGCCGTCATCTCGTCGGCGTTCCACAGGCAGGACTCGTAGTCCTTCGGGTCCCAGTCCGGCTCGTTCTGCAGCGAGACGGCGTAGAGCTTCACATTGCGCGTGGCGGCATAGCGGACGTAGGCGTTCAGGTACTGGGCGTAGTCCGCGTACATCGCGGGGTCGAGGCGCCCGCTGTAGAGCGGGTTGGTGCGTTCCGTGTTGATGATCTTCATGCTCGCCGGCGGCGACCACGGCGAAGCGAAGACGATGGCTCCTCGCGCCTGGGCACCGATGCCGTTCTCCAGCTCGGCAGTCCATTGCGTGGTGTCGGCGGTCTTGGCCGAGGCGTTCCAGTTCGCCGGCGCGATGCGCAGCCGGATGATGTTCAGCCCCAGGCTGTCGGCGGTGCTGGTGCCGAACAGGACGTTCAGGCGCTCGTCCGACATCTTGCTGTAGTACCAGGCCGCCGAGCCGCCGAAGCCCTGGATGGTCTGCTTCGCATCGCCGAAGTCGATGGCCGCCGCGGCCGGGGCCGGCGCGATGGTCAGGGTGGTGCTGATGACCGACGAGATGTAGTGCGCGCTGTCCTTCGGCACGAACGTGGCCTGGACGAGGGCGGTCCCGGCGGCGGCCGTGGTGGCGCTGCCCAGGGGCTTGCCGTCGTCGGTCATGTAGGAGGCCGGATCGGCAGTGCCCTGGACGCCGTAGATCGCGTAGGGCGCGGTGGTGATCTGCGCGGGCGTGAGCGCGGTCCCCTGGAGCACGGCAGCGGGGAGATCCCACCGGACCGGCGGCTGGGCCTTGTGGACCGTCAGCTTGCGCACGACGGTGCTCGTCGGGTACTTCGTCTTGTCCTGCGGCGTGAACGTGAGCGACAGCGTCTGGACGCCGACCTCGGGCTTCGCGCCAATGGCGGGTGAATAGGCAAACGTGCCCGGGATGCTCGATTTCGCGTTCAGCTGGGCCGTGCTGAGTGCCGTTCCCCAGTCGATGGCCGCTGGATCGGGCCAGGTGATTTGTGCCGCAGGCGCAGGTGCAGGTGCAGGTGCAGGTGCAGGTGCAGGTGCAGGTGCAGGCGCAGGCGCAGGCGCAGGCGCAGGCGCAGGTGCAGGTGCAGGTGCGGGTGCGGGCGCAGGTGCAGGTGCGGGTGCAGGTGCAGGTGCAGGTGCAGGTGC
>NZ_JBFUGN010000407.1:0-5208 GCF_056402895.1 Rhizobacter sp. P3_B12
TCCAGACATCGCTGATCACATCAGCCCGTTCAACGCCTCGCACTGCGAGGCATTTTTGTTTTTCCGAACACCGAGGCCGATGGAAATGACCACCTTTGAGGCGCTCAAGCTCGCGGCCGTGGGGATCACGCACCTGTTCTCGGATGCGTTGCACATTCACGTGGGGCTGTTGGTGCTGTTTGCCGCTGCCATGGTCACCAGGAAGCCCCTGGGTTCGCTGGTTCCCTGGTCGGTCGTCCTGGGCGTGCTCGCGTTCGGCGAAGTCATGAACATGCAGCAAGACCTTCGGAACCTGGGCCATTGGCGCTGGCAGCAAAGCCTGCACGGCCTCGTCAACGCTCTGGTGTGGCCAACCGTGCTTCTGTTCGTGGCGCGATCGCGTTCGTCGCTGCTTCCTCGCGGCTAGAGCGAGGTCCTGGGGATGCTGAACGAGTTGCAACGCCAGGCCACGCCGGCGCTCGTGACGGTTTCGCGCCGATGAGGGTCAATGCGTCAGCCACAGACCCACCGCCAGCAGGGTCGCCTGGACGGCCATGGCAATGTAGAGCGGGGTGCGGGAAGGCGTGGCGGCGTGCTGCAGCGTCTGGCCGATGCGCTGCCCGAGCAGCGCGCGCAACGCTGGATCAGGCGCTCCGGGTACAACGGCAGCCTCAGCCGCGCGGCTCTGCTGCCATTGCGCCATCAGGTCGGCCAGCGGCAGGCGGTTCACCGCGAAAGTGACCATGCCGCGCACGGCACGGCCCTGGCCCAACACCGGCGCCAATTGCCGGCTGATGGCATCGGCCGACACCACCTCCGACACTTTTTCCAGCGCGCCTTTGGTCCGCGGCATGGCTTCGATGCGTCCGGCAATCGCGTCCGTCAGGCGTTGCGACAGAGCTTCTCCATGACCCATCACGACTTGCTGGATGGCCCGGCTGCGGCCACGCGCCACGCCCAGCATCAGGTAGATCGGCACGAAGGCCAGCAGCAGCATGCCGACCAGCAATGGCGGCGAAAACAGCAAGGCAAGGATGGCGCCGGCGCCGCCCGCGTGCGCCCCGGCTGGCATGCCTGGGCCTGACAGCCGGCTCACGTAGAAGAAGAACACGCCACCACCCAGCAGCAAAGCCAGCAAGCTACCCATTGCGACAGAGCTGGCAAACGCCACACCCGCTTTGGCGCCGGTGCGCACCAGGGATGGCGCGGAGGAAGAAGTTGAGGACATGCACGGCCGCCTGAATCAAAGGCCGCATCATAAGTGGCGCACCAACTGCATTTCGCTCTGCAGCAGGCCTGCTCGCAGCACCAAGACCGTAGACTGGCCCGACCATGAATGACCAAGCTCATCCCATCGATTCCGGCACCCATGCCTCTCTTGCTTTCCGTGCATCACATTCGGAGCCTGGCCCATGGCGTTGACAACTGCGGGCCAGATCCTGCTTGCCAGCAGCGCGGTGTTTCTGGGTGCCTCGGTCTGGGTGGGGCGGCGCGTCTCGCGGCGCCTGCGACCCGGGGCGGGGACCAACGTGCTGGTGGTGGCCATCATCTTTGCGTTGATTGCCTTGTTCRTGCCCTTTAGCTATTGGACCAGCCAGGCGCTTTACTCCCTTGCCACCAAACCCAGGTACAGCGCGACCGTGGTGGGGCACACCTCCGAGTACCGCGACTATCAGGAAAAAGACTCCAGGGACCGCACGGTCACCCGGCAGCGCTTGATGCACACCGCCCAGGTGCGGTTCGTGGGTCCCGATGGTGAGCCGCTGGAGTTGCCGAGCTCGGTGGCATCGACCGAGGTTCCCCTCGAAGGGGCAGCGTTGACGGTGGTGTATGCCCCGGGGGACCGGGTGGCCGCCGAGCTCAGCGCCCGCAGCGTGGGCCTGTGGCTCGGGGCGAGCGTCATGCTGTTCATCCTCGGCTACTGTATGTGGGCCACGGTCTGGTACGCATTGGGCCATCCGATGAAAGGCGTGGCGGCCTTCGGCATGGCGTTCCTGTTCCGCTTTCTGTTGCCGGGCATCACGTTGCTGATGGTGCTGGCCCTGGGCTACTCGGCGCTCAAGTACTTCGCCCTGGGCAACCCGGACGACCATCCGCTGTGGGTCGCCTGTCTGTGCACCCTGTTCACCTTGGCGTTGCTGCCTCTGCTGGTGACACTGCTCACACCGAAAAGAACTCGATGACTGTCACCCCGAATCCGCTTCCTCCCCATGTGCTCGCTGCGCTGCGGGCCGGCAACAAGCTCGAGGCCGTCAAGTTGCTGCGCGAGGCAACCGGGCTCGGGCTGATGGAATCGAAGGATGTCATCGATGGATACCACGATGGAAACCGTTCGCACGCCGTCATCGCTTCTGCGGTGAACCCACTTCCTGAATCGAAGGCGGGCACAGGCGCACCGGGCGAAGTCTCCACATCGGGCGGTCGCATCTGGTATGTCGTCGCGGCCGTGGCGGTCGCCGCACTTCTCGCCAGCTACTTGCTGCGGAGTCTCGCGCTCTGACCCCGCAGGTCAAAGCTCCCCGCACCGCTGCGGGCCCCGTCCATGCGGGCGTCATGGTCGGTCGACTTGCGAGCGCAGCGTTCCCGGCGGCACGCCGAACAGGCGCTTGAAGGCGCGGCTGAAAGAGGCTTCGGACTCGTAGCCCAGGCGCTGGGCGATGTCCGCGACAGTCGATCTGCCATGACGCAGCCATGCGCCGGCCACGTGCATGCGCCAGTGCGCGAGATAGCGTGCCGGCGACAGGCCCACGGCGGTGGTGAAGCGTTCCGTGAAGACCGAACGCGACAGGCCGGCGATCTTCGCCAACGCCACCACCGACCAGAAATGACCCGGCTGTTGATGGATCGCCGCCAGCGCCCGGCCAATCGGTGCGTCCCGCGCACCCGCCAGCCATCCCTTCAGCTCTGCGGCGTGAGTCTCGGCCCAGCCGCGCACCATGGCCGTCACCACCGCATCGGCGAGCCGCGCCATCATGGTCGCGGCGCCAACACGCTGTGCGGCCACCTCGGCCGCCATCAGGGACAACAGCGTGGGCAGCGCCGGGTCGTTCGCGTCGGCACGCCGCAGCACCAGCACCTCGGGCATCAGTTGAGTGAGCGGATGCACGGCCGGCTCGTCGAACTCGAGCGCGCAGCAGACAATCAGCGAGCGCGCACCGCCACCACCGGCGCGCATGTTGTGCGTGGTCGGGCCGATCGAATCCTGCTCGAACTCCGCGAGCGGCCGGGCCTGCGTGGTGGGCGCGTCGGCGATCGCGTGGCCCGTGCCTCGCGGCAGCAATGCCACGTCGCCGGGGCCGATCCGGAAGGGCTCATGCGACGGCAGCCTCAGCCAGCACTCGCCGTCGACCACGAAGTGGAAACACACGCCGTCCTGACGCGGGATCTGGACGCCCCACGGCGCCGTCATGTCAGTGCGGCAGTACGACGCGCGCACCAGCCGCAGATCCTGAAGAACGGGGCTCAGCAGATCGAGGTCGGGTCGGGAGGAGCTCATGGCTGGGGAGTTTGCGCTTGCGGCGCCTCCATCAGGCCCCCGGGGTCACGGGCCGGTTCGCGTGTAGATCGCGCGGGTGGCGAGCGCCTCCGCTTTTCCTGGTGGCGTGAAGTAGAGCTCGATGACGTGGCGGTCCGGGCCTTCGATGCGTATCAGCGTGCGCATCGGGACCGTCTTGCCGACGAAGGCTTCACCCGCAACGCCTTGGTCGACGAAGCTGCCGAACAGGTCAATGCGTGTCTGCGGCCCCGATCCGGTGCTGCTGGCGTAACGCATCATCCCGGCGTTCGTTTCGTCGATCGTGACCCACTCGTAGCGCGCGGCCATGTTGTCGTAGCCCAGCCAGCCGCGACGCCAGTAGTGCGACTTTGCRAGCGTGCCCTCGGTCGTGTCCTCGAGGTAGCGGCCGCCGGCCACCCATTGGCGACGTGTGACGATGTCGTCGGAGGTGATCGGCGGTGCATCGGCACTGCGGCCGAGGGTCGCGTAGATGCCCATCTGCACGCGCCAGCTGCCTGCCAGGGGCGCGAGCGTGGCGTGGCCCGGGCCTGGTAGTCCGCGGCGCACCCATGCCGGCAAGTCGGCGGACGCCGCGACGGATGGCGTGGAGGCGCTCTCCTTGTCCTGGGCTTGCGTGGCTCCGATCGCCAAGCCGAGCGCCGCGATACCGATGAGCGCAGCGCGCATGCGCTTCCAGCAGATTTCCACAGGGTGCCTTTCGTGAACGCAAGCATCCAGTTTGCTCACCGACGCGTCGTCGGGCCATGGCCCTGCGACCGGTTTGCTTGGCCGTTCGTCCTGCGGCGACACACCAGACCGTTCAGCCTGCCGATTTCCCCAGCGCCGTGCTGACAGGCTTCGGGCGCTCGGAACGCAAGACGAGGGACGTGGTGACGGACCCGTAGCGCGCGACAGCGTCGACGATCCGCTCCAGTTGCGACGCCGAGGGGATGACGACCTTCAGGTGAAAGCAGTCCTCGCCCGTCAGCCGGTACACCTCGATGACCTCGGGCATCAGCGCAAACTGCTTCAGGCACGACTTGATGTGTTCGTGGGTGGTCCGCACGCGGATGATCGCCATCAAGCCGAGCCCGAGTCGTTCGGGATTGACGGTCGCTCGGTAGCCCTCGATCACGCCTCGCTCTTCCAGGCGCTTGAGGCGCTCCGATGTCGCGGGCTGCGACAGGCCGATGCGTCGTCCGAGTTCGCTGACGGCGAGCCTTCCGTCCTCCTCGAGAAGCGTCACGATCTTGATGTCCGTCGCATCCAGGCTCGCTGGTTGACTGTGGGCCATGGCACCTTGAATCCATCGGTTCGACGGTCCATTTTCCGATGGTTTGCCATTCCAGGCCGATGCACCTCGCCGCAGACTGGGCGCATCGGAAACGGAGGYATCGATGGAGAATGTTGTGGTCCTGCCGGGCATCGGTGGGTCAGGCGAGGCGCATTGGCAGAGCTTGTGGGAGCGCAGGCGGCCTCAGCTGCGCCGCTTCCAGCCCGCGAGCTGGGATCAGCCCGCGCTGGATGACTGGGTGTCTGCACTCGACAAGGCGGTCGCTTCGTCGCCTGCGCCGCCGGTCCTGGTTGCGCACAGCCTGGCATGCTTGCTCGTCGCCCACTGGAGCACGATCTCGCGCCGGGAGATTGCGGGAGCCTTCCTGGTGGCGGTACCCGATCCGCAGTCGTCCTCGTTCCCGCCAGCGGCGGCAGGGTTCGGTGGCGTTCCGGAGGGC
>NZ_JBFUGN010000408.1:0-5200 GCF_056402895.1 Rhizobacter sp. P3_B12
GTTCATTTCCATGCTCCGACTTTCCCCATAATTTTTATGGTTAAATCGGGCATCGAAAATGAAGCGTCCCAACGGTGCGTCAGCGAGTTGGTCGCTGGTGCAGACAGCCAGGTGGATCCGGTTTCTCGTTCAGCAGGGCTCCGTCGAATTCGACAGAGCCGGGCATGCGGAGCAGCGAGGCGACGAGCGCGGAGTCTCAGACAGAAATCCGAACTGCGTCATCGTCAGTTGCTGGACCAAACGAAGGTGATCACCTTGAGACATCCATTCAACGCTGACCCCTTGCCGACGGTATGGCTGTTGAACGGCTTTGCTCTGACCGTCGACGGTGAACGCGAGCTTGTCAGGTATGAACGCCTGGGAGGACTGATCGCCGCGTTGCATGCATGCCTCCTGCTGAAGCCGGCCTTGTTGAGCGCCCCTGAGATCACTTACCTGAGGCGTGCGCTGGACATGTCCCAGGCCGATCTGGCACAAGTGCTCGGGGCCACCGATCAGACGCTGTCGCTGTGGGAGCGTGGGAGCCATCCCATGGCAAGAGCGAGCGACACGTTGCTGCGCAAGCTGTGTGTTGAAAGCAAGGCCTTCGCCGCGAAGATCCCGGCCCGGCAGACAAGGGTCCAGGCACTCTCGCGATTGGCGCTGGGCACCGGACAGTTCATGTATGAGGGCAAGCTGGTGGATGACCAATGGTCATTCGAAGCCCAGCCGTTGCGTCAGCCCACGCGTTCAGCGAAGGCCTCATTTGCATTGCCCATCGAGCCCGCTCGTGGAGCGCGCAGCGCGCGACAGGGCTGACGCCGGATTAGCGCCGATACCCATCGTCGATCCGATCCAGCCGCCGCAGCAACCCCGGCCACGTCAGCGCCCCCGCCCCGACACCCCGCGTCGCCCCCCTCGCCTGCTCCGCCGCGGTCTGGATGATCCGCGGATCGACATGCGTCAGCGGCACGCCCCCGGCCATCGCGCGGACCTGGATCGTGCACACCGCCTCGAAGAAATACATCGCGAGCAACGCATCGGCAATCGTCGGCCCGAGCGTCAGCAGCCCGTGGTTGCGCAGCATCAGGTAGTTGGCGCGGCCGAGGTCCTTCACGAGCCGCGGCTTCTCCTCGTCGCGCAGCGCGACGCCTTCGTAGTCGTGGTACGCGAGGCTCGACAGGATGAAGATCGACTGCTGCGACAGCGGCAGCACCCCACCCTGCTGCGCCGACACCGCGACACCATTCAGCGTGTGCGTGTGCAGCACGCACTGCGCATCGTGGCGCGCCGAATGGATCGCGCTGTGGATCGTGAAGCCCGCAGGGTTCACCGGGAACGGCGAGTCGTCGAGCTTGTTGCCCTGCAGGTCGATCTTCACCAGGCTCGACGCGGTGATCTCGTCGAACATCAGCCCGTACGGGTTGATCAGGAAACGGTCTTCCTCGCCCGGCACGCGCGCGGTGATGTGGGTAAACACCAAGTCGTCCCACTTGAAATGCGCCACCAGCCGGTAGGCCGCGGCGAGATCCACGCGGGTCTGCCATTCGGCATCGCTGACCCGGCCTTCCTTGCTCGGGATGTCCAGCACTCGATCGCCCATGGTGTGCTCTCCTTGTGAAGGGAATCCGCGCACTCTTTCAGCAATCACCTTCGTGGACAATGAGGTCGCACCCTGTCACGTCAGAGACAAAACATGAATACCCCCGTTCTTACAATCGATGAGCAGGCCAACATCGAATCGGGTTCGTGGTTCTCCAAACTCTCGCAGCCATTGCGCAATGCCATCCTCTCGCGGTCCATCGTGCGCCGCGTGCACGACGGCGCCTTGCTCTCGTCGCGCGGCGAGGCGGCCGACGAGTGGTGCGGCGTCGCCAAGGGCGCGGTCCGTGTCAGCTCGGTCTCGCTGTCGGGCAAGCAGATCACGCTGACCTACGTGGAGCCCGGGCTGTGGTTCGGCGACATCTCGCTGTTCGACGGCCTGCCGCGCACGCACGACGCGAACGCGCATGGCGCGACCACGCTGCTGGTGGTGCGCAAGGCCGATTTCCGCGAGCTGCTCGCGCAGCACACCGAGCTCTACGAGGCACTGCTGAAGCTGAACTGCCGCCGGCTGCGCCTGATGTTCGACGTGGTGGAAGACCTCAACACGATGCCGCTCGCGGCGCGGCTGGCCAAGCAGATCCTGCTGCTGTCGCGCAGCTACGGCATCGAGCAGGGCCAGGAGATCCGCATCGGGCTGCAGCTCGCGCAGGAAGACCTGGCGCAGCTGCTCGGCGCGTCGCGGCAGCGCGTGAACCAGGAACTGAAGGGCTTCGAGCGCGACGGCGCGGTGCGCATCGAGCCGACACGGCTGGTGGTGCTGTCGAAGGACAAGCTGCTGGCGATCTCCGAGCGCTGACGCTCGAACGCTGACCCTGGAACGCTGACACGACCGCATGGACGCCTACACCGGAACCAAACCCGTCGCCGACTCGCATGCGTTCGACATCGCCGCGCTGCAGGCCCACTTGCAGGCCGCGCTGCCGGGCTTCGCCGGGCCGCTGCAGGTCGAGCAGTTCAAGGGCGGCCAGTCGAACCCCACCTACAAGCTGGTGACGCCGTCGCGCTCGTACGTGATGCGCACCAAGCCCGGCCCCGCCGCGAAGCTGCTGCCGTCGGCGCATGCGATCGAGCGCGAGTTCCGCGTGATGCGCGCGCTGCACGGCAGCGCCGTGCCGGTGCCCGAGATGCTGCTGCTGTGCGAGGACGAATCGGTGATCGGCCGCGCGTTCTACCTGATGGAGTTCATCCCGGGCCGCGTGCTGTGGGAGCAATCGCTGCCCGGCTTCGAACCCGCCGAGCGCGGCCGCCTGTACGACGAGATGAACCGCGTGATCGCGGCACTCCACCAGGTGGATGTCGCGGCCGCAGGCCTGGCCGACTACGGCAAGCCGGGCAACTACTTCGAGCGCCAGATCGGGCGCTGGAGCAAGCAGTACCAGGCCTCGATCACGCAGCCGATCGACGCGATGAGCGAGCTGATGCAGTGGCTGCCGGCCCACATGCCGGCCAGCGCGCGCGACGAATCACAGGTGTCGGTGGTGCACGGTGACTTCCGGCTCGACAACCTGGTCTTCCACCCGAGCGAGCCGCGCGTGCTGGCGGTGCTCGACTGGGAGCTCTCGACGCTCGGCCACCCGCTGGCCGATTTCAGCTACCACTGCATGTCGTGGCACATCCCGCCCGGCGCGTTCCGCGGCATCGGCGGGCTCGACCTGGCCGCGCTCGGCATCCCGAGCGAAGCCGACTACGTGCGCCGCTACTGCGAGCGCACCGGCCGCGCCGATCCGCAGGCGGTGATGGCCGACTGGAACTTCTACATGGCCTACAACCTGTTCCGCATGGCCGGCATCCTGCAAGGCATCGCGAAGCGGGTCGAGGACGGCACCGCGTCGAGTGCGCAGGCGCGCCAGGCCGGCGCCGGCGCGCGGCCGCTGGCCGAGATGGGCTGGCGAATTGCCCAACATCGCGCACAACAAGGCGCCTGACAAGGCACCTGAACACTCCCCGGAGACCCGAGCATGGACTTCAGCTACTCCCCTCGCACCCAGGAACTGCAGGCCCGCGTGGCCCGCTTCATGGACGAGCACGTCTTCCCGGCCGAGGCCGCCTTCAACGCCGAGATCGAGGCCAACACCCGCGCCGGCAAGCGCTGGACGCCGCTGCAGCTGATCGAAGGGCTGAAAACCAGGGCGCGCGCACAAGGCCTGTGGAACCTGTTCCTGCCCGAGAGCGAACTCGGCGCCGGTCTCACCAACCAGGAGTACGCGCCGCTGGCCGAGCTGATGGGCCGCGTGCCCTGGGCCAGCGAGGTGTTCAACTGCTCGGCGCCGGACACCGGCAACATGGAGACCATCGTGCGCTACGGCACGGCAGAGCACAAGAAGCGCTGGCTCGAGCCGCTGCTCGACGGCAGGATCCGCAGCGCGTTCGCGATGACCGAGCCCGACGTGGCCTCGTCGGACGCGACCAACATCGAATCAAGCATCCGCCGCGACGGCGACGAGTACGTGATCAACGGCCGCAAGTGGTGGATCTCGGGCGCCGGCGACCCGCGCTGCGCGATCTACATCTTCATGGGCAAGACCGATCCCGAGGCGCCGCGGCATTCGCAGCAGTCGATGATCCTGGTGCCGGCCGATGCGCCGGGCGTGAAGGTGGTGCGGCCGCTGCCGGTGTTCGGGTACGACGACGCGCCGCACGGGCATTGCGAGATGACCTTCACCGACGTGCGCGTGCCGGCGAGCAACATCCTGCTCGGCGAGGGCCGCGGCTTCGAGATCGCGCAGGGCCGGCTCGGGCCGGGGCGCATCCACCACTGCATGCGGCTGATCGGGCTGGCCGAGCGGGCGCTCGAGCTGATGTGCCGGCGGGCGTCATCGCGCGTCGCGTTCGGCCGCAAGATTGCCGACCAGGGCGTCACGCGCGAGCGCATCGCCGAGGCGCGCTGCAAGATCGAACAGGCCCGGCTGCTGACGCTGAAGGCGGCGTGGATGATGGACGTGGCCGGCAACAAGACCGCCAAGGGCGAGATCGCGATGATCAAGGTGGTGGCGCCCTCGATGGCCTGCCAGGTGATCGACTGGGCGATGCAGGTGCACGGCGGCGGCGGGATGAGCGATGACTTTCCGCTGGCGTATTTCTACACGGCGGCGCGCACGCTGCGCTTTGCGGACGGGCCCGACGAAGTGCACCGCAATGCCATCGCGAAGATGGAGTTGGGCCGCTACGCGTGACGCGTCAGTGCCTCGACTGATCCTTCGGATCGTCGGGGCCCAACTGGGTCTGCCACGCGGTCGACGAGGTGCTCGGCCAGCCGCTGGCAGCGCCCTCGCCCGCGCCGACACCGCCGGCCACCCGCACCGCCTGCAGCACGGCCACCTCGAACAGGCCGACCGCCTGGCGCACCGACGCGAGATCAGGATCGGCGAGCTGCATGCGCAGGTAGACCCGGCCGCGCAACAGCATCAGCACGAACGGCGGCTCCTGCGCCAGCAGGTTGCCGCTGGCGTCTTCGAGCTGCCGTGCCAGCGCGCCCTCGACCCACGAGGCCGCCACCTGCGGCGTGTTGCCGACCAGCCCGAAGCGCATGCGCACCGCCTTCGAGGCCGCGAACGTGACCTTCGCGAACATCGCGAGCCAGCGCATCTCTTCCGGCGTCGCGCCGTCGATCACGGTC
>NZ_JBFUGN010000409.1:0-5189 GCF_056402895.1 Rhizobacter sp. P3_B12
GCCCCTGCCGCGCGTCGGCCCGCGGCGCCTGCACGCGCGCGAGCGACAGCAGCTGCTCCAGCAGCGCCCGCGAGCGCGACAGCCCCTCGCGCAGCGGCACGAAACGCCGCCGTGCCTCGGGCGACATCTCCGCATGCTCCAGGTTCTCGGCCTGCACCGTCAGCGCGGTGATCGGCGAGCGCAGCTCGTGGGCTGCGTCGGCGACGAAGCGGCGCTGCTGCTCGAGCGATTCGGTGAGGCGGCGCAGCAGCGCATTGATCGACGTGACGAAGGGCCGCACCTCGTCGGGCATGTCGCCGGCCGGCACGTCGACCGCGGCGGCGTCGCCCTGCAGATCGAGGTGATTCAACGCGTGGGAAGCCCGTGCGATCGGCCGCAACGTGTTGCGGATCACCACGTGGATCAGCAGCAGCAGCACCGGCAGCAGCACCAGCAGCGGCACCAGCGCAGCCAGCGCACTGTCCTGCGCGATGTCGTCGCGCCGGTCGGTCTGCTGCGCGACGATGAAGCGGCGGCCGTCGGGCAGGTGAGCCAGCAGCATGCGCCACGGGCGGCCTTCGGCGACGTGCGTGTCCAGCCCGTCGGGCAGGTCGCGCGGCAGCCGGCCGATGCCGTTCACGCGCGGCTCGCCCGCCGCCGTGTCGACCAGCTCCACCACCACGCTCGGCCGCGGCGCGCCGGGCGCGGCCAGCGGCTCGACCGGGTTGATCGCGAGCTGGCCGGCCAGCACCAGCGCGGCGGTCTGCTCGAGCAGGTCGTCCTGCAGCTCGTTGGCCTCGTGCAGCGCCCAGAAGAACGACACCGCGCCGGCCGCGACCGCGGTGGCCAGCAGCAGCACGGCCATCCACAGCGACAGGCGGAACTGCAGCGAGTTCCTCATGCCGCGCGGTCCACGCGCCAGCCGACGCCGCGCACGTTGCGGATCACCGTGGGCCCGAGCTTGCGGCGGATGCCATGGATCAGCACCTCGACGGTGTTGCTCTCGACCTCCTCGTTCCAGCCGTAGATGCGCTCCTCGAGCTCCTGGCGCGACAGGATCGCGCCGGGGCGCACCAGCAGCGCCTGCAGCAACGTGAACTCGCGGCCGGAGAGCGCGGCGCTGCGGCCCTCGAAGCTCACGTCGCGCGTCGCCGGGTCGAGCGTGAGCGCACCGTTGGTCAGCAAGGGCGAGGCCGAGCCGCCCTGCCGGCGCACCACGGCGCGCATGCGCGCGAGCAGCTCCTGCACGTCGAAGGGCTTCAGCACGTAGTCGTCGGCGCCGAGGTCGAGGCCGGCGATGCGGTCTTCGACCTCGTCGCGCGCAGTGACGATCAGGATCGGCACGCGGGCATTGCGCGCGCGCAGCTGGCGCAGCACCTCGATGCCGTCGCGTCGCGGCAGGCCGAGGTCGAGCAGCACGAGGTCATAGGCCTGGGCGAGCGCAGCGGCCAGGGCCTGCTCGCCGTCGGTGGTCCAGTCCACCGCATACGCGGCATCGGACAGCGCCTGCTGCACGGCCGCGCCGATCATCCGGTCGTCTTCCACCAGCAGTACGCGCATCTCGTTGATCGGCCAAGTTTCGCCACGGGAACAAGGTTCGCATTCTGGAGCAAGCCCTCCGCAGGCAATCGCAGGGTCATTCGCGAAGCCTTGACGTGGCCCCTGAAAATAAGAATGATTCTCAATTAATAACGATGAGCACCAGGGGGTAGAGCGTGTCGATCACCAACCATGAGCCTGCCGCAGGGCTCGGCGGAGCCTTTCTCGCGCACCGGGCCAAGCTGCAAGGCCTGGCCCACAAGATCACCGGCCGGCGCGAGCTGGCCGAGGACGTGGTGCAGGAGGCCTTTCTCAAGCTGTCCGACGTGTCGCACGGCCTGGCGGTGCAGCAGCCGATCGGCTATTGCTTCCAGGTGGTGCGCAACCTGGCGATCGATTGCCGGCGCCGCATGATGCTCGAGGCCGGCGTGTTCGCCGACGCCGAGAGCGGCGAGCACGTGGCGGCGCCGCAGGGCACGCCGGAGCAGTACGCGATCAGCCGGCAGAACCTGGTGATCGTCGACGAGGCGCTCGGCCGCCTGCCGTCGCGCACGCGCCAGGCCTTCGAGCTGTACCGCATGGGCGGCATGACGCAGCGCGCGATCGGTGAGCGGCTGGGCGTGTCGGCGGCGCTGGTCAACACGATGATCCGTGATGCGGTCCAGGCCCTGGCGCACTGCCGGCACCTGCTCGAAGCGGAATGACGGCCTCCTAGAATCGGCGGTTTCCACTGCCAGCCCCGTGCGCGACCGCGCGCGCCGCCCGCCGATGAACCCCGATCAGGACCGTGAAGACCCCGCGCAGGAGCTCGCCATGCAGTCCGCCTGGGCGTGGGTGATGAAGGCGCACGAGCAGCCGCTGAGCGAAGCCGACCACGAGGCGCTCGCGCGCTGGCTCGAGGCCGACCCGCGGCACCGCACGGCGCACGCACAGGCCTCGCGGCTTTGGCTGCTGAGCGGGCTGGTGCCGCCGGCGCACGACGACGACGGGTTGCCGCACTGACGTCTCCATCCGTTCGCCCTGAGTTTGTCGAAGGGTCGGGCTGAGCCTGTCGAAGCCCTGGTTCGATGCGAGCAGGCCCTTCGACAAGCTCAGGGCGAACGGGATCAGGCTGCTGAACAAAGCCGCGGCCGGCTCGTCATGGAAGGCAAGGCGCATCACTGCGCGAACCACGGGCCTTGCCATGTCCACCAGCTGCTTCGACCGCGACGACGAAACCTTCATCGTCCTCGTCAACCACGAGGATCAATATTCCATCTGGCCGCACTGGAAGGCCGTGCCACCCGGCTGGACCGCGGTGCCCGGCGCCAGCGGTGACAAGAAGACGGTGCTCGCGTTCGTCGATGCGGCGTGGACCGACATGCGGCCGCTGTCGCTGCGCCGCTGGATGGACGAGCAGGCCGCGGCGCCGCGCTGATGCACGCCAGCGTCCGCCTGCTGTGCCTGCCCTGCGCCGGCGCCAGCGCGACGATGTACCTGCGCTGGCGGCGTTCGCTGCCGGCGTGGGTGCAGGTCGTGCCGGTCGAGCTGCCCGGTCGCGGCAGCCGCCTGGGCGAGCACTGCGTCGAATCGTTCGCCACGTTGGTGGCGAGGCTGTGCGACGAGCAGGCCGCTGCCATCAACGCCACCACCGGCAGCTTCATGCTGTTCGGCCACAGCATGGGCGGCCTGCTGGCCTGGGGCATCGCGCAGCGCCTGCGCGAACGCGGGCTGCCGGCCCCGGAGGCGCTGTTCGTCAGCGGCTGCCCGGCGCCCTCGCAGCGTGATCCGCAGCGCTTCGCGAACAAGGACACCGACGAACAACTGATCGCCGACCTGCGCCGCCAGGGCGGCACGCCGGACGAGGTGTTCACGAGCCCCGAGATGCTGCGCATCACGCTCGATGCCTTGCGCGCCGACTACCGCGTCTGCGCGAGCGCGCCGCACGCGAGGAGCCTGCCGCTCGACATGCCGATCCACGCCTTCGGCGGCCGCCAGGACGACATCGGCGCGCCGCGCCTCGCTGCCTGGCGCCGCGAGGCCCGCACGCTGTTCTCGCTGACCTGGCTGGACGGCGGGCATTTCTTCATCCGCCAGAGCGAGCCGCAGCTGCTGGCCGCGCTCGTCCACGAGATGCAGGCGCTGCGGTTCGAACCGCTGCCGTCCTGAAGGGGATCTTCCATGACCGACCTGCTGAATCCAACCCGCCCGGACCGGCCCGCCTTGCCGGCCCTGATCACGCCCTCGCGCCCCGGTGAAGCGCTGCTCGAGGCCTTCGCGCCGCTGCGCGCCGACATCGAGGCGCTGCTGAGCCGCATCGGCGGCGTGCTGCTGCGCGGCTTCGAGGTGCCCGATGTCGACGCCTTCCGCGAATTCGCCGCGGCCTTCGGCCACCCGCTGCTCGCCTACGAGTTCGGCTCGACGCCGCGCAGCGCGGTCGGTGGCGGCGTCTACACCTCCACCGAGTACCCGGCGCACCAGCACATCCCGCTGCACAACGAGCAGGCCTACACCCGCGAGTGGCCGATGAAGATCTGGTTCCACTGCGTCACCGCCGCGCCCGAGGGCGGGGAGACGCCGATCGCCGACAGCCGCGCGATCTGGCGCGAGATGCCCGAGGCGATCCGCCGCCGCTTCGCGCCCGGCGTGCTGTACGTGCGCAACTACGGCGAGTTCGACGTGCCGTGGCAGCAGGTGTTCAACACCAGCGAGCGCGCCGAGGTCGAGGCCTGGTGCGCGCGCTCGGGCATCCGCTTCGAATGGAAGCCCGACGGCGGGCTGCGCACCACGCAGCGGTGCCAGGCCATCGCCGTGCACCCGCGTACCGGCGAGACGGTGTGGTTCAACCAGGCCCACCTGTTCCACGTCTCGAACCTGCAGCCGGAGGTGCGCGAATCGCTGGAGGAGCTGCTGGGCGCCGACGAGATGCCGCGCACCGCCTGCTTCGCCGACGGCTCGGCCATCCCCGACGCGATGCTCGACGAGGTGCGCGCGGTGCTGGCCGCGCAGACGGTGTCGTTCCGCTGGCAGGCCGGCGACGTGCTGATGCTCGACAACATGCTGGCCGCGCATGCGCGCGCGCCGTTCAAGGGCCCGCGCAAGGTGGTGGTCGCGATGGCCGAGCCGCACGGCAACCTCGACCAGGACCTGTCCCGATGAACGCTCCCCGCAATTTCGTCGACCACCTGCAGCATCTCGGGGCCGAGCGGCCGGGTGACACCGCGCTGGTGATCGTCAGCGCGGCCGACGGCGCCGCGCTCGACACGCCGATCCGCTACGCCGAGCTCGCGCTGCGCGTGCGCGCCTTGGCCGCGCGGCTGCAACGCCGCTTCGCGCCCGGCGGGCGCGTGCTGCTGCTGCAGGGCAACGACGACCGCTACGTGGTGGCCTTCCTCGCGTGCCTGCACGCCGGGTTGATCGCGGTGCCGGCGTTCCCGCCCGAATCGGCGCGGCCGCAGCACCTGGCGCGGCTGGCCGGCATCGCGCACGACGCGCAACCGGCGGCGCTGCTCGCGACGCGCGCGACGCTGGCGATGCTCGGCGAAGGCTTCGGCGATGCCGAGCCGATCGCGATCGACGAGCTCGATGCCGCTGACGATGCCGCGCTCGCCGCCGCGTGGCGCCCGCACGCGCCGCACGACAGCGACATCGCCTTCCTGCAATACACCTCCGGCTCCACCTCGGCGCCGAAG
>NZ_JBFUGN010000410.1:0-5186 GCF_056402895.1 Rhizobacter sp. P3_B12
CGGACGCGAGTCGCTGCTGATCGTGCAGGAGATCAAACGGACGTGGCGCAGCGATCCCCAGCCTGTGCTCGACGCGATCATGGCGGAGGTCGCACAGCGGCACGGCGTCCGCCCCGCCGTCGTGGTGCTGGTCAGCCACGGCAGCCTTCCCCGAACCACCAGTGGAAAGCTCCAGCGCAGTGCCGCGCGCGCAGCCCACGTCGGCGGCCGCCTCGACGTGGTCGCCCGCAGCGACCTGTCCACCCAGCAGCAGGGCCCACTGCATCCCCACCCGGTCGCCGCCTGAAAGGAACTTCACGTGTTGGATCAATCCGAGAACTGCAGCAGCCGAGTGGCGACGACGACGCACGACGGGCACGACCGTCGCACGAGGGCCCCGAGCCCGATCGACTCGCGGCATTCGAGCCTGTACGAGTTCCTTGTCGCTTCGCAACAGGACACCTTGGCATTCGCCGAGCGCTTCGAGCAGTTGTCGGCGTATGTCGACGACCTGATGCACCGCAGGCACTACCACTACCGGCGAGTGAGAACCAGTGGCTCGCCGGGGCTTGCCAGGTTGCTGGACCGCGACAGTGGGCGCGTCGTCGAGGTGATCAACCTGGCATCGAACGACTACCTGGACCTGTCCCGGCATCCGGCGACCATCGCGGCCAGCATCGCCGCGACCCAGCGCTACGGCGCCGGAACCAGCGCGTCGCCGGCCGCCATCGGCAACACCGATCTGCACGAAAGGCTGGAGCGCGAACTCGCCGACTTCACGAACTGCGAAGCCGCGCTGCTGTACAGCTCCGGCTTCGGCATGAACTGCGGCGTCCTGTCGGCGCTGCTGCGACGCAACGACCTCGCCATCGTGGACAGCTGCGTGCACAGCAGTGTCATGGAAGGTTGCCGCGGCGCACCGATGCGGATCTTCGAGCACAACGACCTCGACGCGCTCGAACGCATCCTGGTTCGCTCGCGAAGCCAATACGCCAATCGGCTGGTCGTCGTGGAGGGCGTGTATTCGATGGACGGCGACCTGGCGCCGCTGGCGGACATCGTCAAGCTTGCACGCCGCCATGACGCGATGCTCATGCTCGACGAAGCCCATTCCACCGGTGTGTTCGGCGCTCGAGGGCGGGGTACGGCGGAACACTTCGGCATTCTCGGAGGGGTCGACATCGTCGCCGGCACCTTCAGCAAGAGCCTGGGCAGCGTCGGCGGCTTCGTGGCGGGATCGAGCCGGCTGATCCGCTACCTGCAGATGGCCAGCCGGCACTATGTGTTCTCGGCATCCGTGCTGCCGTCCGTCGCGGCATCTGTCCTGGAGGCCCTTCGCATCCTCGACGACGAGCCCTCGATCCGCGAGCGCCTGTGGCGAAACGTCGAGTACTTCGGGCGCGGATTGCGTGCCCTGGGCTTCGACATCGGAGCCAGCGCCTCGGCCATCTTCCCAGTCATGGTCCGCGACGATCTCAAAGTCAAGGCGCTTTGCAGCTGCCTCTATGACGACGGCATCGTCGTCACCCCGGTCGTGTTCCCGGGGGTGCCCGAGAAGCAGTCCCGCATCAGGCTGAGCGTGACCTGCGGACTCGAACTGAAGCAGATGGACCATGCCCTGGAGCGTCTGGCGCATCACGCCAAGGCGCTGCAGATCATCTGAGTACCTGCAGGCATTGCACCAAGGAGATTTCGATGAGTCGAATCCGTGATTCAGACACGATCCTGATCGTCGGGGGGTCGCAAGGCATCGGCCTGGCCATCGCGCGGCTGCTGTGCGTGCTCGACTGCCGGATCATCATCGCCGCGCGGCACGTCGCGACGCTGGAGCAGGCGCGTGCCGAACTGGTCGGCATGTCCGGCTGCCGCGCCACCATCGAGGCGCTTGTCGTCGACGTCTCCCGCCACGACAGCGTTCTGGCCCTGCGCGATGACCTGACCGCCCGGGTCGGCACGCCCACGCACGTCATCAATTGCGCGGGGCGGGCGGTCGCCGCCTATCTCGAAGAGCTGCCCCTGGAGGACTATCGCTCGATGATGGACCTGAACTTCATGGGCACGGTGCACCTCAGCCATGCGTTCCTGCCGCTCTTCCGCGCGCGGGGGAGCGGCCATCTGATCCATACGTCCTCGATCCTTGGTTTCGTGGGCACGTTTGGTTGGGCGGCCTATGCCGCGACCAAGTTCGCCGTGGTCGGCTATTGCGAATCGATCTACTCCGAGTACCGCAGGCACGGCGTCGAGGTCTGCGTGCTTTGCCCTCCGGCCACCCTCACGCCGGGATTCGACACCGAGAACAAGACCAAGCCGGCCGCGGTGCGCGAGGCCGAAGCGTGGATCGCGCCGGTGACGGCAGACTACGTGGCACGCGTCCTCCTCGATGCCATCGCCCGCAAGCGCTTCATGGTGGTGCCCACGCCGAAGGGGCAGTTCCTCTACCGCGCCACCCGCTGGTTGCCGGGCCTCGTGCGTCGCCTGGCGGTGGCCCCCTGATGACGCTGCACCAGCGACCCACCTCGATGGTGGAACGTCCTCACGTCCGCCGTTTCAGCCACGCAACCACCTGACGGTGCATGTCGGCGCGGACGGCGTCGGGCACGCTGTCGCCCAGCGCCCGGGTGGCCAGGTCGTGCGAGATGCCATGGCGGTTGAACAGTCCCACGCGTTCGAGTTCGCGCCACGGGTCCGCCAGGAGCGGTGCAGGCAGCTTCATCAGGTCTGCCGCCAAAGCCACGCAGAACGCGGCGTCTGCGACGAGTGCGAGGTACAGCAAGCCGCGGGCGAGCACCGAGCAGCGTTCGACACGCGCCTGCAGCAGCGGCTTCAGCCCGCAGGTCATGCCGTGGAACTGCCCCGGGTGGGGCGATCGCGCCGATTCGCGCAGGATCTCGAGCACGAGCCTCGGATTGCCGCCGCTCAGGGCGTACAGCGCCGGCGCGTGCACCGATGGCTGCAGCCACGGCAGCGGCAGTCCTTCCAGCATTGCCAGCACACCGGGGCCATCCAGCGGGGGCGTGCGCACCAGGTCCGCCCGGTGCTCCGCGACCACCTGGCGAAGCAGCGCGGACAACAGCGCGGACGGGCCATCGGGTCGCGCGCTGAACAGCATGCGCATTCCATTCGGAGCCGCATGATCCAGCAACCGGATCAGCACCTGCAGCGAACGGGCGTCGGCATGGTGGAGGTCTTCGACCGCCAGCGCGGTGACGCCGCCGGCGACGAGGTGTGCGATGCACGGCATCACGGCTTGGCACAGGCGCCATTCATCGACGGAGGACGTGTCCGCCACGGCTGCCGGCGCCGAATCCCATTCGGCCACGACGAGAGCCAGTTCCTGTCGCACCGGTTCGGCAAGCGACGCGACGAGTCCGGCAGGGAGCGCGCGCAGGATCCGCGCGAGCGCGGCGTAGGGCAGTTGAAGATCGCTGGGCCGCAGGGACACCAGCAAGGCCGAGCGGCCACGGAGGAATTCGCGCACCAGGCGGGTCTTGCCGGTGCCGCCTTCGCCGCAGACCACGATGTCGTGTTGCCGACCCCAGGAGCGATTCATGTCCAGCTGCTGCTGTTCGCGTCCGACGATGACGGGCGGATGGAATGCCCATGGCTCGGGCTCACCCCGGGTCGGCAGCGTCGTGGTCATGCGCAGGATCTGCCGGTGCAGGGCCTGCGTCAGCGGCGACGGCGACACGCCGAGCTCTTCGGACAACACCTCGCGACACCGCTCGTAGGCCATCAGCGCGGTGGCGCGGTCCCCGGTCTGCAGGTGCAATGACATGACCTGCCGATGCGCCGACTCGCTCACCGGCGAAAGCTTGAGCCGCGCCTGAGCCGCCCGAAGCGCCGGATGCCATTGCTCCTTGACCGTGCAGCGATCGACATGGACCGAGAACGCCTCGTCCCATCGCCGGCTCATCGTCTCTCGCTGCTGGCGCAGCCACTGCGTCCACTCCGACAAGCCGTCCAGGCTCAGGTCGCCCAGCAGTTGCCATTGCGGCGACGGGTCATTCAGCGCGGTGTCGATGGCCTCCTCGAGGGTCGGCTGCGCCAGCACAAGACCTGTTGCATCCAGCTCCAGGCGATCGGAGCCTGACAGCAGAGCGCAGCCGTGCTGGCGATACAGGCGATGCGACAGGACGCGCAAATTGGTGCGGGCCACCGGTTCGCTGGCCGTCGGCCACAGAAGTGCCGCGGCCCCGGCGCGTGACATTCCGCCGCCCAGTGCGGCCAGGCACAGGACGGCCGCCGTCTTTCCCGCCAGGATGAAAGCCTCGCCGTCGGCGCGCACGAGACGGACGTTGGACAGCAGCACCAGCCGCTGGCGCGCCGCCTGGACGTTCTTTTGCGCTGCAGGCCTGGTGTCGCTCAACGTCTCCACTTGATTCCTTTGTCGTTCGCATCGAATGAACGCATCGGCGTAACGAGAGGTAAAAAAAGTTCGTGAAGCGGCACGTCGTTTCATGTGTGCCGCAGGCGGCGCAACGCCGATTCTGCAGGGCACGGACGCTCCGATGCGTCCCATGAACATGTGAGCGCGAGGAGCGAGGGAGAGGCGGACGCCTGTGGATACCGCGCTTAAGCTCCCGTCATGCAGTACGTCACGTCTTCCTTCACCGAATCGCCCTGGGAATGCCGATGTGATCGCCGGCGCCGCACGCGCCGGACCTGTTGATGACGAGGGGACGCTGCCTGCGCGTGCTGATGGCCGCGTGGTCGCTGGCGGGCGCAGCACACTCTGCAGGCGTCGTCGCGCTGTCACCGCAGAAGGGCATCGTGTCGGTCTCGGATCTTGAAGCCGTGGTGTCCGTCAGCGAGCAGCCGCCGCCCGATACCGCGGCCTGGCGGCCGGTCCGGCTACCCGATCGCTGGGCCGAGAACGGCCGGGCGCGCGCAGGGACCGTGTGGTACCGGCTGCGCGTTCACATGGATCCCGCGCAACGCGAACCGTGGGCCTTCGAAGTGGCCTACGCGACGATGAACAGCGACCTGTGGGTCAACGGAATGCTGGTCGGGCGCGCCGGGCGCATGGAACCGGACAACTTGACGCGTCACTGGAACACACCGCTCCTGTTCATGGTTCCGCAAGCGGCATGGACCGCGACGGACAACCTCGTGCACCTGCGGGTGCGCTGTGGGACCAGCAGCGCCGGCGGCCTGGGCCACCTGTTCGCGGGGCCGGCCGCCGAGCTCTCGAAGGCCCATGAGCAACG
>NZ_JBFUGN010000411.1:0-5175 GCF_056402895.1 Rhizobacter sp. P3_B12
GCGCGATGACCGCCGGCATGGCCTTCGAGGCGCTGAACAACGCCGGCGTGTCGCAGGCCAACATGCTGGTGGTGCTGAACGACAACGACATGTCGATCTCGCCGCCGGTCGGCGCGCTGAACAAGTACCTGGCGCGGCTGATGAGCGGCAAGTTCTACGCCGCGGCGCGCGAGGGCGCGAAGTCGGTGCTGAAGAACGCGCCGCCGCTGTTCGAGCTGGCACGCCGCTTCGAGGAGCATGCGAAGGGCATGGTCGTGCCCGGCACGATCTTCGAGGAGTTCGGTTTCACCTACGTCGGCCCGATCGACGGCCACGACCTCGATTCGCTGGTTCCCACGCTCGAGAACCTGCGCGACCGTCCGGGCCCGCAGTTCCTGCACGTCGTCACGAAGAAGGGCTACGGCTACAAACTGGCCGAGGCCGATCCGGTCAAGTACCACGCGGCGTCGGGCAAGTTCGACCCGGCCGAGGGCTTCCCGAAGGCCAAGCCGAGCAAGCCCACCTTCACGAACATCTTCGGCCAGTGGCTGTGCGACATGGCCGAGAAGGACAAGCGCCTGATCGGCATCACGCCGGCGATGCGCGAAGGCTCGGGCATGGTCGAGTTCGAGAAGCGCTTCCCCGAGCGCTACCACGATGTCGGCATCGCCGAGCAGCATGCGGTGACGTTCGCCGCCGGCCTGGCCTGCGAAGGGCTGAAGCCGGTGGTCGCGATCTACTCCACCTTCCTGCAGCGTGCGTACGACCAGTTGCTGCACGACGTGGCGATCCAGAACCTGCCGGTGGTGTTCGCGCTCGATCGCGCCGGCCTGGTGGGCGGCGACGGCGCCACGCATGCCGGCGCCTACGACATCGCGTTCCTGCGCTGCGTGCCGAACATGAGCGTGCTCGCGCCGGCCGACGAGCGCGAATGCCGCCAGCTGCTCACCACCGCGTTCGAGCAGGACCACCCGGTCGCGGTGCGCTACCCGCGCGGCGCCGGCGCGGGCATCGCGATCGATCCCGAACTGAGCTCGTTGCCCTGGGGCAAGGGCGAGGTGCGCCGCCGCGGCGAGCGCATCGCGATCCTCGCCTTCGGCACCTTGCTGTACCCGGCGCTGGCCGCCGGCGAGGCACTGGGCGCGACGGTGGCCAACATGCGCTACGTGAAGCCGCTCGATGTCGCGTTGGTGGCCGAGCTCGCACGCACGCACGATGCGATCGTCACGGTCGAAGAGGGCTGCCTGATGGGTGGCGCCGGCAGCGCGGTGCTGGAGGCCTTGCAGGCCGAGCGCATCGAGATCCCGGTGCTGCAACTGGGCCTGCCCGATGTCTTCGTCGAGCATGGCGACCCGGCCAGGCTGCTGGCGGCCTGCGGGCTGGATGCGGCGGGCATCGAGCAGTCGATCCTGAAGCGCTTCGGCGCGCGGCCGGCGCTCGTCAGGCCCGCTGCCACCCACCGCTGAGACCGTTTGAACGGCGTCGTCAAGTCCTTTCGCGCCGTGTGCGCACTGATTCCTGTCATCCTTCAGGCCGTTGACAGATAGAAGTCCGACATGAATCACATGACGAATTTGAAAGACGCGCTGCACATCCCCGACACGCAGAGCGAGCGCGACGAGCGCCATCTGGCGATCCAGCGCGTCGGCGTGAAGGACGTGCGCTACCCGCTGCAGCTGAAGTTCGGCAAGGCCGTGCAGCCGACGATCGGCCAGTGGGAGCTCGACGTGGCGCTGCCGGCCGAGCAGAAGGGCACGCACATGTCGCGCTTCGTCGCGTGGCTCGATGCGCTGCACGAACCGCTGGATGCCGATGGCCTGAAGCTGCGCTTCGCCGAGATGCTCGAGAAGCTGCACGCGACGCACGGCCGCGTCGAGGTGAAGTTCCCGTTCTTCATCCGCAAGCGCGCGCCGGTGTCGGGCGTCGAGAGCCTGCTCGACTACCAGGGCAGCTGGGTCGCCGAGATGCGCGACGGCAAGCCGGTCGTGTGGTCGCAGGTGCTGGTGCCGGTGAAATCGCTGTGCCCGTGCTCGAAGGAGATCTCCGACTACGGCGCGCACAACCAGCGCTCGCACGTGACGATCCGCGCCGAGCTGCTGCAGGACGTGCCGTGGGGCGAGCTGGTGCGCTTCGCCGAGAACGCGGCGTCGAGCGAGATCTGGCCGATGCTCAAGCGGGCCGACGAGAAGTGGGTCACCGAGCATGCGTACGAGAACCCGAAGTTCGTCGAGGACCTGGTGCGCGACGTGGCGCTCGGGCTGAACGCCGACCCGCGCATCGGGCGCTACACGGTCGATGTCGAGAACTTCGAGTCGATCCACAACCACAGCGCCTTCGCCCGCATCGAACGCCTGTGAGCGGCGCGATCCGGAGGGCATTCCGGGTAGCATCCGCGCACCTATGAACTGGCCCTACGAATTACAGATCGGCGTGCGCTACACGCGCGCCGGTCGCACCGGCCGTCGCAACGGCTTCATCTCCTTCATCTCCGGCGTCTCGATGCTCGGCATCGCGCTCGGCGTCGCGGCGCTGATCATCGTGCTGTCGGTGATGAACGGCTTCCAGAAGGAAGTGCGTGATCGCATGCTGTCGGTCGTCGCCCACGTCGAGGTGATGGACGGCCAGGGCCAGGCGCTGCCCGACTGGCACCTCGCCGCGAAGCAGGCGCGCGAGAACCCGCAGGTGATCGGTGCCGCGCCGTTCATCGCGGCGCAGGCGCTGATCGCACGCGGCGACGACATGCGCGGCGCGATCGTCCGCGGCATCTCGCCGGACGACGAGGCCACCGTCACCGACCTCGCCGCGGAGATCAAGGACAAGACCTTGTCCAAGCTGGTGCCCGGCGAGTGGGGCATCGTGCTCGGCATCGAGCTCGCGCGTTCGCTCGGCGTGCACGAGGGCGACAAGATCACGATCGTCGCGCCGGGCGGGCAGGTCACGCCGGCCGGCGTGGTGCCGCGGCTCAAGCAGATGACGGTGGTCGGCACCTTCAACGCCGGCCACTACGAGTACGACAGCGGCCTCGCGATGATCCACGTCGACGATGCCGCCAAGCTGTTCCGCACCGACGGCCCGACCGGCGTGCAGCTGCGCCTGAAGGACCTGTTCCAGGCGCGCGATGTCGCCGAGCAGCTGTCGCAGGCCTTCGGCCCGCAGTTCATCGTCAGCGACTGGACCCGCACCAACCGCAACTGGTTCTCCGCGGTGCAGCTCGAGAAGCGGCTGATGTTCATCATCCTGACGCTGATCGTCGCGGTGGCCGCCTTCAACCTCGTCTCGACCCTCGTGATGACCGTCACCGACAAGCAGGCCGACATCGCGATCCTGCGCACGCTGGGCGCGAGCCCGCGCTCGATCATGGGCATCTTCATGGTGCAGGGCGCGGCCTCCGGCATCATCGGCACGCTGTCGGGCGTCGGCTTCGGGCTGCTGATCGCGCTGAACATCGACGTGATCGTTCCCTTCATCGAGCACCTGCTGCGCACCAGCTTCCTGCCGTCGAGCATCTACCTGATCAGCCGCATGCCGAGCGACCCGCAGGCCGCCGACATCGTGCCGATCACGCTGATCTCGCTCGTGCTGTCGTTCGTCGCGACGCTCTACCCGAGCTGGCGCGCGAGCCGCGTGCAACCGGCGGAGGCGCTGCGCTATGAGTGACTCGCGCGAGCTGGTGATCGATGCGCAGGCGCTGCACAAGCGCTTCAGCGAAGGCGGGCTGGATGTGCACGTGCTGCAGGGCGTGGCGCTGAGCGTGCGGGCCGGCGAGACGGTGGCGGTGGTCGGCGCGTCGGGCTCGGGCAAGAGCACGCTGCTGCACCTGATGGGCGGGCTCGAGGCGCCGACCAGCGGTGCGGTGCAGCTGAAGGGCCGCGATTTCTCGCACATGAATGCGACCGAGCAGGGTGTCTGGCGCAACCGGCACCTGGGCTTCGTCTACCAGTTCCACCACCTGCTGCCGGAGTTCACGGCGCTCGACAACGTCGCGATGCCGCTGCGCATCCGCCGGCTGACGCAGCCCGAGGCGCGTGAGCAGGCGCAGGCGGTGCTCGCGCAGGTGGGGCTCGCTGCGCGCGTGCACCACCGGCCGTCGGAGCTGTCAGGCGGTGAGCGCCAGCGCGTGGCGATCGCGCGGGCTTTGGCCGGCAAGCCGGCCTGCGTGCTGGCCGACGAGCCGACCGGCAACCTCGACCGCGAGACGGCCGATGGTGTGTTCGCGTTGATGCTGGAGCTGGCGCGCAACCAGGGCACGGCTTTCGTGATGGTCACGCACGATGAGGGGCTGGCGAAGCGCTGCGACCGGGTGCTGCGGCTGAAGCAGGGGCGGCTGATCGACTGAGCCGATCAGTGTCGATGCGGGTTGCCATCGCGGGAGCGATGGCATGTCGCACGTGGCCCCGTCGTCGTGGATCCCGTAGAGGTACGCGAGGGYGAAGAGACGGCTCGTGCTGGAACCGAATCTGCGTTCTGGCCACTCATGCGGTGTCCGAATCGGCAACCTGCGATGCGCGGGCTCAGTTCGGACATGCATCGTCTCTGCAACTTCTCAAAAATCGGACTGGCCATGAACACGCGAATACCAGGAAGGCTCGACGGCCTGCGCAGGAACCCCGTATGAACACGGACATCAACCTATCACGGAGCAGTTCTGTCAGCGGGCAGGAAGACCGCCTGGAGGATCAAGAACAGAAGGGGACTGTCGGCGACGAGGTGAGGGAAGTCCGGTCTTGTGCCAGGAGTTGCCTGAAATCGCTTGCCCAGTGTTTGGCGGGTACGGCGGTGGTTGTGGGCGTCCCAGCTCTTGTTGCGAATCTAGGGGTTTTGGGGTGCGGGGTGGGAATCGTACTCAATGAATTCAACTGCAGCACGGAGGCGGCAGTTGGCTTGGCAGGTGTCGGACTGACAACAGGCTTGGTCAGCACTGGAGCCTATTTCCTGCAGAGGGAGCTGGTCAAAAGACTTTCCGGTCAGCAGCCATCGCAGGGAGCTTCGGCGGATGACCCCAGCCAATCAGGTTCAGCGTCCTCGTCTTCTTCGCGAGGGTCCGAATCGTTGGTGGAGCTGTCATCGCAGGTGCCGCCGCAAGAGTACGAGGGCCAGGAACTCGATCCGTGATTTCCGGCATTCTCATTCGCCTGCCCGTTCCGCCACTTGCGCAGCGGTCGGCGAGGCGGCGATGCAGCGAGTGTGAATCAGGAG
>NZ_JBFUGN010000412.1:0-5171 GCF_056402895.1 Rhizobacter sp. P3_B12
GGGGGGCCGGGGTCATGAAGCGCGGAAGGCGTGATTCATCGGGGTCTTCTGCTCCGAGGCCAAGCGACTGTAGCGGACAATCCGGCGGCCCGGCACCCTCCAGCCGCGCTGGATTCCACACCCGCCATGCCTGCTTTCCCTGACAGTTCGCCGCTTGCCTTGACGCTGGATCTCGACGACACGCTGTGGCCCGTCTGGCCGGCGATCGAGCGGGCCGAACACCAGCTGCATGGCTGGCTGCACGAACACGCGCCGGCCACGGCGCAGCGCTTCGACCCGCCGGCGCTGCGTGCCTTGCGCAACGCGGTGGAGGCCGAGCACCCGCAGTGGCGCCACGACCTGAGCTCGATCCGCCGGGAAAGCATCGCGCGTGCGTTGGCGATGACGGGCCACGATCCGCAGTTGGCCGGCCCGGCCTTCGACGTGTTCTTCGCGGCGCGCCAGCGGGTGGAGTTCTTCGACGATGCGCTGCCCGGGCTCGCGCGGCTGGCGGCGCGCTTCCCGCTGTTCGCGGTGACCAACGGCAATGCCGACCTGGCGACGATCGGCGTGGCGCAGCACTTCCAGGGCAGCCTGAGCTCGCAGAAGCTCGGCATCGGCAAGCCGGATGCGCGCATCTTCCACCTGGCCTGCGAGCGCCTGGGCGTGGCACCGGCGCAGGTGCTGCATGTCGGCGACGATCTGCACCTCGATGTGCACGGTGCGCGCGATGCGGGGCTTCAGGCGCTGTGGCTGCACCGGCCGGGCCATGCAGTCGGGGAATTGCCGGCTGGCTGCGGCCAGGCGGCCACGTTGATCGAGTTGGCCGAGATGCTGGGCTGCTGAATTCGTAGCCCGAATGCCAATCCGGGGATCGTCGTTCACTTCAACCGCCCCACCCGGATTGGCATCCGGGCTACGAATCAGCGGTTGAATTCGAAGGGGGCTTGCGGCTGCGTGTCCGAGAACTTCATCACTTCGAAGCGCACGCACGGCGACGTGGGATCGGCCGGCGAGGCCCCCAGCCCGATCGCGCCGCTGCCGTGCAGCGTGCAGGTGCCGCGGCGCAGCTGCACGATCTCGGAGTCGCTCGAGAAGCGCACGTAGGTGCCGTTGTAGCTGAGGTCGGTCAGCTGGAAGGCACCGCCGTGCCAGTCGATGCGGGCATGCGAGCGCGAGACCCGCGAGTCGTCGATGCAGTAGGTGGCCTGCGGGCTGCGGCCCAGCACCACCGGCAGGCTCGGGCCGGCATAGACGCGGTTCAGGTCGAGCCACGCGAGGCGGATGCCTTCGGGCTCGGTGGTGGTGGGCAGCAGGTCGCCGTAGGCCGTGGCCGCGGTGTCGCCGAAGCGCCGGCCTTCGAGCAGGTAGACGTGCACCGGCTCGACGCGGCCGCGCAGCTGCACCCGGTCGAGGCTGCGAAAGCGCGCGCTGTTCTCGGCATCCTGCGCCGAGAACACGGTGGCGGTGGTCAGCGTCTCGTTGTCGCCGGCATGGTCGAGCAGCCGGGCCGCGACGTTGACGGCATCGCCGAAGCAATCGCCCGACATCGCGACCACCTCGCCATGCGCCAGCCCGACCTGCAGCTTCAGCACCGGCGTGCGCGACACCGCGACCGGCGCGCCGGCCACCGGGTTCGCCGGCGGGACGATGCGGTCCAGCGACTCGTGCATGCCGTCGGCGGCTGACACCGCCTCGATCGGATTCTCGAACACCGCCATCAGGCCGTCGCCGAGCGTCTTGACGACCGTGCCGCGGCAGCTGGTGACCACGTGGGCGAGCAGCGCGACGCTGTGCGTGACGACCGTCGTGGCCTCGGCATTGCCCAGCGTCTCGTAGAGCGCGGTGCTGCCGCGAAGATCGGCAAATAGCACGGTGCGCTGCAGGATCTGGGTCATAAGCGTGAAGTTTATGGCAACTTGGCGGCCGCGGAAGGCGCAAAAAAGGCCCCGAAAGCAGTGCTTGCGGGGCCTTTGCAGCGAGGCTGCAGATCAGAGGTTGTCGAGGTAGGTCCGCAATTTGTCCGACCGGCTCGGGTGCTTCAGCTTGCGGATCGCCTTCGCCTCGATCTGGCGGATGCGCTCGCGCGTCACGTCGAACTGCTTGCCCACTTCTTCCAGCGTGTGGTCGGTGCTCATCTCGATGCCGAAGCGCATGCGCAGCACCTTGGCCTCGCGCGGCGTCAGGCTGTCGAGGATGTCCTTCACCACATCGCGCAGACCGGCCTGCATCGCCGCCTCGATCGGCGCGGTGTTGTTGGTGTCCTCGATGAAGTCGCCCAGGTGCGAATCGTCGTCGTCGCCGATGGGGGTTTCCATCGAGATCGGCTCCTTCGCGATCTTCATGATCTTGCGGATCTTGTCTTCCGGGATCTCCATCTTCTCGGCCAGCGTCGGGGCATCGGGCTCGAAGCCGAATTCCTGCAAGTGCTGGCGCGACAGCCGGTTCATCTTGTTGATCGTCTCGATCATGTGGACCGGGATGCGGATCGTGCGCGCCTGGTCGGCGATCGAGCGGGTGATGGCCTGGCGGATCCACCACGTCGCGTAGGTCGAGAACTTGTAGCCGCGGCGGTATTCGAACTTGTCGACCGCCTTCATCAGGCCGATGTTGCCCTCCTGGATCAGGTCGAGGAACTGCAGGCCGCGGTTGGTGTACTTCTTCGCGATCGAGATCACGAGGCGCAGGTTGGCCTCGATCATTTCCTTCTTCGCGTCGCGCGAGGCCTTCTCGCCCTCGTTCATGCGCTTGTTGATCTGCTTCAGGTCCTCGAGCGGCACGACGGCGCGGCCTTGCTGGTCGGTCAGCTTCTTCTGCAGCTCCTGCACYGGCGGCAGGTTGCGCGCCAGCACGGCGCTGTACGGCTTGCCGGCAGCGGCTTCCTTCTCGGCCCACTTCAGGTTCAGGATGTTGGGCGGGAAATGCTTGATGAAGTATTCCTGCGGCATCCCGCACTTGTCGACGAGGATCTTGCGCAGCTCGCGTTCGTAGCGGCGCACGTCGTCGACCTGCGAACGCAGGATGCCGCACAGCTTCTCGATGGTCTTCACCGTGAAGCGGATCGTCATCAGCTCGGCGCTGATCGCGTGCTGGGCCTTGTCGTACGGCGCCGACTGGTAGCCGTCCTTCTCGAAGGCCTTGCGCATCTTGTCGAAGTTCTCGCGCAGGTTGGCGAACTTGGTCAGCGCCGCGCCCTTCAGCTCTTCGAGCTTCTTGGTCAGCGCCTTGCTGCCGCCGTTGCCGTCGTCGTCGTCTTCCTCGTCGAAGAAGTCGACGTCTTCCTCGGCCACGTAGTCGTCCGCCTCGTCTTCGGAGACGAAGCCGTCGACCACCTCGGAGATCGTCATCTCGCCGGCGCCGATGCGGTCGGCATAGGCCAGGATCTCGGCGATGGTGGTGGGCGATGCGCTGATCGCCAGCATCATCGCCTGCAGGCCGCCTTCGATGCGCTTGGCGATCTCGATCTCGCCCTCGCGCGTCAGCAGCTCGACCGTGCCCATCTCGCGCATGTACATGCGCACCGGATCGGTGGTGCGGCCGAACTCGGAGTCGACGGTGGAGAGCGCCGCTTCGGCGGCTTCTTCCGCTTCTTCCTCGGTGGCAGTGGTGGTGCCTCCGCCGGCGATCAGCAGCGTGGCGGCGTCGGGCGCCTGCTCGTAGACCGCGATGCCCATGTCGTTGAGCATCGACACGATGGCTTCGAGGATGTCGGCGTCGACCAGCTTCTCGGGAAGGTGGTCGTTGATTTCCTGGTGGGTCAGGAAGCCGCGCGTCTTGCCCATCTTGATGAGCGTCTTCAGCTCATGGCGGCGCTTGGCGACTTCTTCTTCGGTGAGCGCGGTCTCGTCGAGGCCGAACTCGCGCATCAGCGCGCGCTCCTTGGCCCGCGACACCTTCATGCGCAGCGGCTTGGCCTTGGCGGCCTTGTCGTCGGTGCCGGCCGCTTCGGGCTCGGGCTCGCCTTCGATATCGGCTTCGAGGTCGGAGAAGTCCTCCTCGGGCACTTCTTCCTTCTTGGCGGCGGTGGCCGTGGCGGCCTTCGGCTTGCGGCCCGGCTTGCCCTTGGCTTCGGCGACGGGCGCGGCCTTGGCGGCCGGCTTGGCGACGGCCTTCTTCTTGTCTTCGGCTTCGGCCTTGCCGGCCTTCACGGCTTTCGACGCAGCGGCCGGCTGTGCTGCCTTGGCGGGGGCGCTCTTCTTCGCGGTCATGCAAATCCTCGAATGGTGGTGGTCGTCACGTCGAACCCAGCCTCAGGGCCACGCCGACAAGCCGGGTGACGGCAGCTCGGCAGGGCCCTGTTCAGCGGAGGTCCAAAGACGTAGCGAGGCCCGGATCAAGCCTTAGCTTGGGGCCGCAATCAAATGGGCAAGGTCGCGTGACCATCAAAACGGAGTACAGCCCTTGCGGGGTAGGGTGGCCTTGAGGTGGGGACCCTGGGTCAGAGGGTGGCCGGGGCCCGGAGGTGCTGTCTTTGCTGACCGTTCGTCACTCTTGCCGCGTAACAAACCTTCGATTATCGGCGAAAGAAGCCGTTACGTCAAAGTCACGGTGGATTGACGAGTTTCATGCCCTGCATGCGCAGGCGTTTCTGGGCGTCGAGTTCGCGCCATTGCGCGAGTGCCGCGGGGTCGGTTTCGGCCTGCCGGATCAACGCCTGCAGGCGCGCCGACAGCAGCTCGACCCACATCCCGTCGATCACGCGGCGCAGGTCGGCGAACTGCATTTCGTCCTGCAGCACCCCCGGCGGGACGAGGCGGCGGCCCTCGTCCGCCCATTCGCCGTCGTGCAGCGCCTGCTCGAGCACGGCCCACGGTGTGGCGCCATGTTCCAGCAGGTGGCGCTCCARCCAGGTGATCAGCGATCCATGCGGTGCCGGCAGCTCGTGCAGCAGCTGGTGGTCGTCGGTGCCGAGCTGGTCCCACCAGTCGCTGTGCAGCAGCAGCAGCCGCAGCACGGTGTCGGCCGGGCTGGTCGGCACGGTGCGTGTCTTCGACTGCGGGGGGAAGGGRCCGCTTTCCTCGTAGCGATCGCGCTTGCCCTTCCACTCCTTGGTCCATTCCTTGGTCCACTTGCGGCCGCCGCCGCCGCCCTCGCGCCGCTGGAAGCGCTCGCGCGGCGCGGCCGGGGCGCCGTCGTCCGGTGGCGGGCCGTAGCCGTCGTCGTCGGGTGGCTCATTCCGGGAGGAGGAGGGC
>NZ_JBFUGN010000413.1:0-5170 GCF_056402895.1 Rhizobacter sp. P3_B12
AAGCCCGGCGCCGGCAGCGGCACGCCGGCCCCGACTGCCGGCGACGGCAGCGCACCCGCCCCGGCCGCCGCGGCATCCCGATAGAAGAACCGCAGCGCGCCGCTGCGGATAGTGCGAACGCCATTGCGGCCCCGCCCATTCCGCGCCAAGATCCGTTCGCCATCGCCTATCCCACGTTTCGCGCACAGCGCGTTCCCCGCAGGAGGCTCTTCATGGACATGAACCGAAGGCAGTTCTTCCGCGTCAGCGGAGCCGGGCTCGCCGCATCCAGCCTCGTCGCGCTGGGTTTCTCGCCGGCCACGGCCCTCGCCGAAACACGCCAGTTCAAGCTCGCCCGCACCACCGAGACCCGCAACACCTGCCCGTACTGCTCGGTCGGCTGCGGGCTCATCATGTACAGCCTGGGCGACAAGGCGAAGAACGTCGTCTCCGACATCATCCACATCGAGGGCGACCCCGATCACCCCGTCAACCGCGGCACGCTGTGCCCCAAGGGCGCCGGCCTGCTCGATTTCGTGCACAGCCCCAACCGCCTCAAGTACCCCGAGGTGCGCGAGGCCGGCAGCACCGAATGGAAGCGCGTCTCCTGGGACGACGCCATGTCGCGCATCGCCAAGCTGATGAAGGCCGACCGCGACGCCAACTTCACCCCCACCAACGCCGCTGGCCAGGTCGTCAACCGCTGGACCACCACCGGCATGCTCTGCGCGTCGGCATCGAGCAATGAATCGGGCTACATCACGCACAAGGCGATGCGCTCGATGGGGTTGCTGATCTTCGACAACCAGGCGCGCGTCTGACACGGACCGACGGTGGCCAGTCTGGCCCCGACGTTCGGACGCGGTGCGATGACCAACCACTGGGTGGACATCAAGAACGCCGACCTCGTGCTCATCATGGGTGGCAACGCCGCCGAAGCCCACCCCTGCGGCTTCAAGTGGGTCATCGAGGCCAAGCACCACAACAAGGCCCGGCTGGTCGTCGTCGACCCGCGCTTCACGCGCTCGGCCGCCATGGCCGACTACTACGCCCCCATCCGCGCCGGCAGCGACATCGCCTTCCTGGCCGGCGTCATCAACTACCTGATCAGCAACGACAAGCTGCAGAAGGAGTACGTGAAGGCGTACACCAACGCCTCGTTCATCGTCGGCGAGGCCTACGGCTTCCAGGACGGCATCTTCAGCGGCTACGACGAGGCCAAGCGCAGCTACAGCAACGCGAGCTGGGGCTACGAGCTCGACGAACACGGCTTCGCCAAGACCGACCCCACGCTCGAGCACCCGCGCTGCGTGCTGCAGGTGATGAAGCGCCACTACGCGCGCTACACGCCCGAGCTGGTGAGCCGCATCACCGGCACGCCGAAGGACAAGTTCCTGAAGGTGTGCGAGATGATCGCCACCACCGCGGTGCCCCACCGCGCGATGACCATCATGTATGCGCTCGGCTGGACCCAGCACAGCCAGGGCTCGCAGATGATCCGCACCGCGGCCATCGTGCAACTGCTGCTCGGCAACATCGGCATCGCCGGCGGCGGCATGAACGCGCTGCGCGGCCACAGCAACATCCAGGGCCTGACCGATCTCGGGCTGCTGTCGAACTCGCTGCCGGGCTACCTCTCGCTCGCCCGCGAGACCGAGCAAGACCTCGACACCTACTACAAGACCCGGGCGCTGAAGCCGCTGCGCCCCAACCAGATGAGCTACTGGCAGAACTACCCGAAGTTCTTCGTCAGCCTGCAGAAGAGTTGGTGGGGCGCCGCGGCCACGGCCGAGAACTCGTGGGCCTTCCACTACCTGCCCAAGATCGACAAGGTCTACGACGTGCTGCAGGCCTTCGAGCTGATGAGCCAGGGCAAGCTCAACGGCTACATCTGCCAGGGCTTCAACCCGGTCGGCTCGTTCCCCAACAAGAAGAAGATCATCGAAGGGCTGTCGAAGCTGAAGTTCCTGGTGACGATCGATCCGCTCAACACCGAGACCTCGGAGTTCTGGAAGAACTTCGGCGAGTTCAACGACGTGAAGAGCGAGGCCATCCAGACCACCGTGTTCCGGCTGCCCTCGACCTGCTTCGCCGAAGAAGACGGCTCGCTGACCAACTCGGGCCGCTGGCTGCAGTGGCACTGGAAGGGCGCCGAGCCGCCGGGCGAGGCGCGCGGCGATCCGGAAATCATCGCCGACCTGTTCAACCGCATGCGCACCGCCTACACGAAGGACGGCGGTGCCTTCCCCGACCCGATCGTCAAGCTGACCTGGCCGTACAAGATCCCGCACAGCCCGTCGGCCGAAGAGCTGGCGATGGAATACAACGGCAAGGCCTTGGCCGACGTGCTGGCCCCGCCCGACCCGAAAGACCCGAAGGCACCGCCCAAGGTGCTGGCGAAGGCCGGCGAGCAGCTCGCGGGCTTCGGCCTGCTGCGCGACGACGGCAGCACCGCGAGCGGCTGCTGGATCTACTGCGGCGCCTGGACGCAGGCCGGCAACCAGATGGCGCGCCGCGACAACAGCGACCCGTGGGGCATCGGCCAGACGCTGAACTGGGCCTGGGCCTGGCCGGCGAACCGGCGCATCCTCTACAACGCCGCGTCGAGCGCACCCGACGGCAAGCCCTGGGATGCGCGGCGCAAGCTGGTGCAATGGAACGGCACCGCCTGGAGCGGGTCCGACGTGCCCGACATCCGGCCCGATGCCAACCCGGGCGACGCCGAGCGCGTGCAGCCGTTCATCATGACGTCCGAGGGCGTCGCGCGGCTCTTTGCGCCGACCGGCATGGCCGAAGGGCCGCTGCCGGAGCACTACGAGCCGTTCGAATCGCCGCTGGCCACCAACCCGATGCACCCGAACAACCCGAAGGCCCGCGCCAACCCCGCGGCCCGCGTGTTCAAGGGCGATCTCGAGATGATGGGCTCGCCGAAAGACTTCCCGCTGGTCGCCACCAGCTACCGGCTGACCGAGCACTTCCACTACTGGACCAAGAACGTCGAGACCTCGGCCATCATCCAGCCTCAGCAGTTCGTCGAGATCGGCGAAGAGCTGGCCAAGGCGCGCGGCATCGCCAATGGCGACACGGTGAAGGTCTCGTCGAAGCGCGGCTCGATCAAGGCGGTGGCGGTGGTCACCAAGCGCATCCCGCAGCTCGATGTCGACGGCCTGAAGGTCGACACGGTGGGCCTGCCGAACCACTGGGGCTTCGTGGGCCTGGCGAAGAAGGGCTACCTGGTGAACACGCTGACGCCCTTCGTCGGCGATGCGAACACGCAGACGCCGGAGTACAAGTCGTTCACCGTGAATATCGAGAAGGCCTGAGCCATGAGTTCACTGCAATCTCTCGACATCGCCGCGCGCTCGGCCACCACCACGCCGAGCCCGCAGGCGCGCACGACGGCCGAGGTCGCGAAGCTGATCGACGTCTCCAGCTGCATCGGCTGCAAGGCCTGCCAGGTGGCCTGCATGCAATGGAACGACCTGCGCGACACCGTGGGCCACAACGTCGGCGTGTACGACAACCCGGCCGACCTGACGGCCGACTCGTGGACGGTGATGCGCTTCTCCGAGGTGGAGACCAAGTCGCTGAACGAAGAGATGAAGCTCGAGTGGCTGATCCGCAAGGATGGCTGCATGCACTGCGACGATCCCGGCTGCCTGAAGGCCTGCCCGGCACCCGGCGCGATCGTGAAGTACACGAACGGCATCGTCGACTTCATCGAGGAGAACTGCATCGGCTGCGGCAACTGCGTCACCGGCTGCCCGTTCGACGTGCCGCGCATCAGCAAGAAGGACAACAAGGCCTACAAGTGCACGCTGTGCTCCGACCGCGTCAGCGTCGGCCTGGAGCCGGCCTGCGTCAAGGCCTGCCCGACCGGTGCGATCCACTTCGGCAGCAAGGAAGACATGCTCGAGTACGGCAGCGAGCGCATCGCCGACCTGAAGGAGCGCGGCTACGCGCAGGCCGCCGTGTACGACCCGCCAGGCGTCGGCGGCACGCACGTGATGTACGTGCTGCAGCACGGCGACAAGCCGCAGCTGTACCACGGGCTGCCCGCCAACCCGCAGATCAGCCCGTGGGTCTCGCTGTGGAAGGGCGCGGCCAAGCCGCTGGCGCTGGCCGCGATGATCGGCGCCGCGGTGGTCGGCTTCTTCCACTACACGAAGGTCGGCCCCGTCGAGGAGCCGGTGGACGAGGAGGAACGGTCATGAAGCGTTTCATCCAGCGCTATGCCGACGGCACGCGCATGAACCACTGGGCGGTGGCGATGCTGTTCTTCTGCGCCGCGCTGTCGGGGCTCGCGTTCTTCCACCCGGCCCTCTACGTCCTGACGATGCTGTTCGGCGGCGGCCCGTGGACGCGCATCCTGCACCCGTTCTTCGGCGTGCTGATGGTGCTCGGCTTCGTGCTGCTGTTCGCCAAGGTGTGGTGCGACAACGTCTGGAAGCCGCGCGACACCGCGTGGGTGAAGGCCGCCCCGCACCTGATGAAGACCGGCCACGAGCACGGCATGCCGCCGGTCGAGAAGTACAACGGCGGGCAGAAGGCGGTGTTCTGGCTGTTCGGCATCAGCCTGCTGCTGCTGTTCATCACCGGCTTCGTGTTCTGGCAGCCGTGGTTCGCCGATTACTTCGCGATCCCGCTGCGCCGCATCGCGGTGGTGGTGCACGCGGTGTCGGCGGTGGTGCTGGTGCTCAGCGTGATCGTGCACGTGTACGCCGCGATCTGGGTCAAGGGAACGATGCGGGCGATGACCCGCGGTACCGTCACCGAGGCCTGGGCGCGGCAGAATCACCCGCTCTGGTACCGAGAGATCACTGGCAAGGAATGATGTCGCCCCCGCGATGACACTGACCTCCACCACGCGACTGCTGTCACCCGAAGAAATCGCGGTGCAGGCCGGGCAGCAGGTGCCCTACCTGCGGCTGCCCGAGCGCAGCACGCTGTTCGCGGAGCGCGAGATGCGGCTGCGCCAGCTGGCCGCCGGCGGGCATGCGATGCGCGATTTCCTGCTCTTCATGGCCGAGCTGGCGCAGGCGCAGCACGGGTTGCTGCAGGCCTACCCGGCCGTCGCGCTGCCCGATGCGGCGGCGCTCGATGCCGCATCGCGGGCCGGCCTGCCGCCGCTGCCGGCCGAGCACTGGCCGCGCGACGCCGCCTGGCGCAGCGGCCTGCGCCGCCTGCTCGA
>NZ_JBFUGN010000414.1:0-5166 GCF_056402895.1 Rhizobacter sp. P3_B12
CAGCCGCAGTGGCACCACCCTCACCTCGCCCGCCTGCGGGCTCCAGGCGACCTCGATCGCCAGCTCGGCGTGGTCAACGGGGCCCATGCACCTGTTCCGCCCGCTTGACGAACGAATCGACCAGCGTGTTGGCGATGCGGTCGAACACCGGGCTGATCACCAGCTCCAGCGCGCCGTTGGCGAATTCATAGCGCAGCTCGAACTCGATCTTGCAGGCGACCTGCCCGCCCGGGCCCGCCGAACCCGGCGAGGCCAGCGGCAGGAAGCGCCAGGTGCCATCGAGCGTCGAGAACGGGCCGTCGACCAGCATCATGTGGACGCTTTCGTCGGGCACGTTCTCGTTGCGCGTGGTGAAGGCCTGGCCGACGCCGGCGAACGACAGCTGCAGCCGGGCGGTGACGCCGGAGCCGTCTTCGCCCAGCACTTCGGCGCGTTCGCACCACGGCAGGAACTGCGGATAGCTCGGGATGTCGGTCACGAGCGAGTACATCTCGTGCGGCGAATACCAAAGGAGGACGGACTTCTTGACATGCTTCATACAATCGCCGGATTGTATTGAGCGCCACGCGCCTCATCTGGACCCCATGTCGATTGCCGAAAACCGCCGAGCCCATTACGACTACCACCTCGAGGAACGCTACGAGGCCGGCATGGTGCTGCACGGCTGGGAGATCAAGGCGATCCGCGCCGGCCAGGTGCAGCTGACCGACGGCTACGTGCTGATCCGCGACGGCGAGCTCTACCTGATCGGCTGCCGCATCAATGCGCTGCGCAGCGCGTCGACCCACGTCAACCCCGAGGCCGACCGCACCAAGAAGCTGCTGATGCGCAAGGAAGAGATCAAGCGCCTGGTCGGCAAGGTCGAGCAGCGCGGCTTCACGCTGGTGCCGCTGAACCTGCACTACAAGGGCGGCCTCGTGAAGGCCGAGATCGCGCTGGCCAAGGGCAAGGCCGAGCACGACAAGCGCAACACCGAGAAGCAGAAGGACTGGGACCGCGAGAAGGGCCGCCTGATGCGGCACAAGGTCTCGGCGCCCACCAAGGACTGACGCTCAGTCCTTTTTCAGGACGCGCAGCGCCTGCTCGGCATCGGCGATCAGGTCGTCGACCGCCTCCAGCCCCACCGAGAAGCGCAGCAGCGCGCCGTTCCAGGCCGGTTGCCGGCGGATCGCCTTCAGCTCGTACGGCACCACCAGGCTGACCGGCCCGGCCCACGAGTAGCCGATCTTGTGCAGCCGCAGCGCATCGACGACGGCCTCGACCTGCGCGATCGAGAACCGCTCGTCCAACACCACCGAGAACAGCCCGGCGGCGCGCGTGCACAGCGCCCGCCAGGCTGCGTGCCCCGGCGACGACGGCAGCGCCGGGTGCAGCACCTGCGCCACCTCCGGCCGTGCCGCCCACCACCGCGCCAGCGTGCGGCTCGCCTGGTCCTGCGCGTCGTAGCGCAGCGCGAGCGACGGCAGCGCGCGCAGCACGAACTCCACGTCGTTCGCGCCGACCCCCCAGCCCATGCGCATGTGCGTGAACTTCAGCTTCAGGTGCAGCGGCTCGTCGCGCGTGGTCACCGAGCCCATCAGCACGTCGGCGCCGCCGGACGGGTATTTCGTCAGCGCCTGGATCGAGATGTCGACGCCGAGCGCGAACGGGTCGAACGCGAGCCCCGCGCCCCAGGTGTTGTCGAGCGCACAGGTGACACCGGCATCGCGGGCGATCCCGATCAAGGCCGGCAGGTCCGGGAATTCCATCGTCACCGAGCCCGCCGCCTCCAGCCAGACCAGCTTCGTCGCCGGGCCGATCGCGGCCTGCAGCGAGGCCGGGTCCATCGCATCGTAGAAGCGGTGGGCGATGCCCCAGCGCGCCAGTTCGTTGCGCGCCAGTTCCTTGCTCGGGCCGTAGGCGTTGTCGGGGATCAGCAGCTCGTCGCCGGCCTTCAGCAGCGCCATGTCGACCAGCGTGATCGCGGCCAGCCCGCTCGGCACCAGCAGCGTGTGCAGGCCGCCTTCGAGCGTGGCAATGCGCTCTTCGAGCGTGAAGCTGGTCGGCGTGCCGTGCAGGCCGTAGGTGTAGCCGGTCTTCTCGCGCCAGGTGCGCGCATGCAGCGCGGCGGTGGTCGGGARGATCACCGTCGACGCCTTGTACACGCCCGGCGCCACCGCGCCGAAACCGGCCGGCGGCACGTAGGGGTGGTGGATCAGCGCGGTGCGTTGGTCCGGCTTGTCGTCGGCCGCCATCTCAGATCGGTTGGGCGACGAGGTCATGCCCCTGGGTGCCGACGATGCGCGCCTTCGTGAACTCGCCGACCTTCAGCGTCTTCGACGCCTTCTCCGGCGGCAGCAGCTTCACGTGGCCGTCGATCTCGGGCGCATCGGCATAGCTGCGGCCGATGCCGCCCTTGCGGCCGAGCGCCGGGGCCGAATCGACCAGCACCTGCATGGTCGCGCCGACGCGCTCGCGCAGCTTGGCGGCCGACACCTCCTCGGCCACCGCCATGAAGCGCGCGCGGCGCTCCTCGCGCAGCTCGGCCGGCACCGCATCGGGCAGCGCGTTGGCGGTCGCGCCCTCGACCGGCGAGTACGCGAAGCAGCCGGCGCGGTCGATGCGCGCCTCGCGCATGAAGTCGAGCAGGTGCTCGAACTCGGCCTCGGTCTCGCCCGGGAAGCCGGCGATGAAGGTGCTGCGCACCACCAGCTGCGGGCAGATCTCGCGCCAGCGCTGCAGGCGGTCGAGGTTCTTCTCGCCGTTGGCCGGGCGCTTCATGCGCTTCAGCACGTCGGGGTGCGAATGCTGGAACGGCACGTCGAGGTAGGGCAGCACGCGGCCCTGGGCCATCAGCGGCAGCACCTCGTCAACGTGCGGATACGGGTAGACGTAGTGCAGCCGCACCCAGGCGCCGTGCCGCTCGGCCAGTTCGCCGAGCTTCTCGCACAGGTCGAGCATGCGGGTGCGCACCGGCTTGCCGTCCCAGAAGCCGGTGCGGTACTTCACGTCGACGCCGTAGGCGCTGGTGTCCTGGCTGATCACCAGCAGTTCCTTGACGCCGGACTCGAACAGCCGCTGCGCCTCGCCGAGCACGTCGCCGACCGGGCGCGAGACCAGGTCGCCGCGCATGCTGGGGATGATGCAGAAGCTGCAGCGGTGGTTGCAGCCTTCGCTGATCTTCAGGTAGGCGTAGTGGCGCGGCGTCAGCTTGATGCCCTGCGCCGGCACCAGGTCGATGAACGGATCGTGCGGCTTGGGCACGTGCAGGTGCACCGCGTCCATCACCTCGTGCGTGGCGTGCGGGCCGGTCACGGCCAGCACGCTCGGGTGCATCTGGCGCACCAGGTTGCCGCCGCCCTCGCCGGCCTTGGCGCCCAGGCAGCCGGTCACGATGACCTTGCCGTTCTCGGCCAGCGCCTCGCCGATGGTGTCCAGGCTTTCCCTGACGGCGTCATCGATGAAGCCGCAGGTGTTGACGATCACCAGGTCGGCCCCGGCGAAGGTCTTGGAGGTGTCGTAGCCCTCGGCGCGCAGTTGGGTGAGGATCAGCTCGGAGTCGGTCAGCGCCTTCGGGCAGCCGAGCGAGACGAAACCGATCTTCGGCGAGGAGGCGGTGGCGGYAGCGGGCGCCAGCAGGTCTTGAGTCATCCGCGGATTTTCGCCGATCGGCGAAGCCCCGCGGGTGCGGACGGGCTCGAATCAGCGCTTCGGGGGCACGAAACCGGGCATTCCGGGGAAAAGGGCCTCCGCCTGCTTGGCCATCTGCTCGAACATGTGGCGCGATTGCTCGAGGTAATTGCCCATCACCCCCTGCACGCCCGGCGCCTGGCCGTTCAGGAACTGCGTCCACAACTCGGGGTTCAGGCCCTTCGACTGCTCGGCGAAGCGGGCCTGCATGTCGGTGAAGGCCTGCAGGTTCTTCTCGAGGTAGCTGCCCATCATTCCCTGCTGCGAATGGCCGTAGAAGCGGATGATCTGCGCGAGCGTCTGCGACGAGAACATCGGCACGCCGCCGGTTTCCTCCTCGAGGATGATCTGCAGCAGGATGCTGCGCGTCAGGTCTTCGGAGGTCTTGGCGTCGCGCACGACGAAATCCTGCCCCGCCAGCACCATCGCCTTCACGTCGGCCAGCGTGATGTAGCTGCTGTTCTGCGTGTCGTAGAGGCGGCGGTTCGGGTACTTCTTCAGCACGCGGGTCGCGCTGCCGGCGGTGCCTTCCTTGGCAGATTCAGGAGCGGCTCCCTCCGTCTTGGCGGAAGGGCGGCGAGTCGAGGCCATTCAGCAAACTCCTTGTGGGACCCGGTGGGGTCGCGTGATCGGATCGATGTGCGGTTGCACAAATGATTCTAGGAGCGCGCTGCCCCGGGCCGCGAAGGGTTTTCCCGCTCGAACTTCTCCCGCCCGCAGGCAGCCCCAAGTCCTACAGACCCTGCGCGGCACGCGGCCTAGTCTGCACCCATGGGTCGCGCGCACCGCGCAGCCCGTCGATCACCGTGAAAGGACCAACGATGTCGAACAGCAGCATCCTCGGCGGCGAACGCGCCGCCCGCCGCGCCGCCGGCCGCGACGTGGACGCACTCGGCCCGAGCGACAGCTCGGACAGCGGCAGCGACGTGCAGGGCGAACGCGCGATGCCCACCGACGCCGACAACCCCGGCGAACTCGGCGCGCTGCCGGTGCACCGCGACAGCGACAGCGATGCGCGCGGCACCGGCGAGCGTGGATCGGCCACCGGCAACGACCGCGACGATGCGGCCGACATCCTGCCGGACCACCTGGTCAGCGACCCGACCTGGGCCACGAATGCCGCCGGCCGGCCCTACGCATCCGACGACGTGGAATCCATCGCCGACGAGGCGGTCGATGACGAGGTGGACGAAGACGGCCCGCCTGCACGCCACTGACCACGCCGCTCAGCGCCCCACACCACGGCGCGCAGGAAGCGCGTCACCTCAGGCCGGCAGGTGCCCGCGCGCCTGCAGCAGCGCCAGCACCCGGGCCGCGGCGTCGGCCGGCGACAGCTCGCCGGTGTCCAGCCGCAGTTCGGGCCGAGCGGGCACTTCGTAGGCCGAGCCGATGCCGGTGAAGTTGGCCAGCCCGCCGGCCTTCGCGCGCGCGTACAGGCCCTTGGGGTCGCGCGCCGCGCAGGTGGCCAGCGAGGTGCTCAGGTGCACCTCGACGAAG
>NZ_JBFUGN010000415.1:0-5166 GCF_056402895.1 Rhizobacter sp. P3_B12
TCCCTCCCGGTGCTGGGCGCGAAGAACGCGAACAACAACGACTTCGACAGCAGCCCGAACCAGATCGGCAACGGCAGCCTGCTCCCCAGCACCTCCGTCGATCAGCTCGGCGCGACGCTGGCACGCTGGTTCGGCGTGTCGGACACCGATGCGCTGACGGTCTTCCCGAACCTCGCGAACTTCGATGCGAGCGTGCGCAACCTCGGCTTCATGGGCTGATTCACCGATCGCCGCGGCACGTCTTCGCTGTCCCGAGGGCCAGTCCGGCACGCAAGGTGCTGCCGCGGTGGCCACACGGGCACGGGTTCATGGCCGCGATGAGCTGGAAGCGCGCCGGAAACTCCGCCTGCCGTGCAATCACCGCGGCTTGGAAACGAGCAGCCCGAATTCGCCAAGATCCGTGAAGACGCTGTCGCCATTGTTGGCTGTGACGTTGAGCCGGTAGTAGCGATAGAAGCTGGGATTCGCGATCGCGTAGGTCTGCAGCTCGAAGCGTTGGGCAAACGCATGGTTGCTTTGCGTGTCGAGCGTGGTCCAGGTGGATCCATCGCTGGAGCCCTGGAGCTGCCAGTCCTTCGGATCGCGCGGGACCAGGCCGCCGGCGCTGGTGATCGCATAGCGCTGGACGCGTTCCGTGTGGCCGAGGTCATATTGCAGCCAGCCGGTCGTGCCCTTGTAGAACCATCCCGACGCCGTGTTCTGGTCGAAGGCACTCATGGCGCCACTCGTGTTCGTGCTGTCGCTCGCGGTGCCACCGGTGGCGACGTTCACCATCGGATGAGCCGGTGTGGCGCTGTCCGCAGGAGAACTACCGCTCGTTCCGGCGGAATTGCTCGCCGTGACCGTGTAGTAGTAGGTCACGCCATTGGTCACCGACTTGTCCGTGTAGCTGCTGCCTGTGACGCCCGACGCGACGGTCGCGTATTGGCCGTCGATGGATGTCRCGCGCCTGACCGTGTAGCTGGTCGCGCCGAAGGATGCCTGCCAGCGCAGCGGCACCGCGCCATCRCCCGGCGAGGCCAGCAGCATGGCCGGCGCCGCGGGGATGATGCTCGGCGCACCACCGTCGCCGCCGGTGATCTGGACGTTGCTGAAGGTGGAGGTGTTCAGGCCCTTGGCAACCGAGGAGACAACCAGGCCGACATAGATCGTGTCGGGAACGGGCGCGTCGATGCGGCCGACATCGGTGGCCGCCCAATTGGTGCCGTCGGGAGACACGTAGCCGGTGATGATGTTCCCGACGCGCTCGAGCTTCACCCAGTACGAGGGCGTGGAGCTGGCGATGTCGAAGGCCTTGGTCCCATAGTTCGAGCCACCATACACCGCGAGTTTCTGCATGTTCTGTTCGGCGTTGCCTCGGCTGGCGACGGCCATCCAGGCGCGGGGAGCGCCTGGTTCCAGGCTTGTTCGCATCATCACGCCCGCCTTTGCGGCCGGACTGGTGTTCTGGACCGACTCGACTTTCGCGATGATGGCGCTGTTGCCGGTGATGGCCTTGTAGGTGAAGTGGCAGCCGTCTTGCGTGCCCCACAAGATATCGTTGCCCGCACCCTGGATCGTCCATTTGCCGTTGGCGTAGGTGGACACGCCCGCCGGGGAGGCGCCTCCGATGTCCGCATTGCTGAACCCCGCGGTGATCGAGGTGGTCGAAGGAATGGGCAGCACCGACGGCGGCGTCGCCTTCGTGTTGTCGGCGTCCTTGAGGAACATGAAGCTGGTGCCGTCCACGGGCATCCAGCCGCGTCTCTGAGCGATGAAGGGGGCCTGGAGGCCCTTGCGCAGGACGTAGGCGCCATAGAGCTGAGTGAGCGCGACGTTTCCGCCATTGGCGCCGTTCCAGCCGTGCCCGGTGACGTCGGTGATGTAGTAGCGATCAGTCGTGCCGAAAGGAAGGGCTGTCGTCGGGACGAGCTCGTTCACCCTCGCGAAATACTCACCCGCTGCCAGCAGGCGGTCGTCAAGGTCGGAATAGATGTCGATGCCCTGGCTCCAGAGCGCTTCGGCGAGCATGGTCAGTGACTTGAGCTGCCCATGGGAGTGCCCCTGGTCGCGAAGGTAGTCGCCGAGCATGCCGATGTCGTTGGAGTTTCGCAGTCCGATATGGGCGAGGGTGCGGGTCTGGTAGACGACCTTGTCCAATGTCTCGCGGTCGTCGTTGTAGATCGCCATCAGTCCGCTGGCGACGAGGGCGAGTGCACCCTTGTTGGCGGCCCCGTACGAGCTATCGCCGTAGGGATTCGCCGCCGGCATCAGGACGTTCTTGAAGTATTTCTTGACGGTCGCCGTGTCGGCCTCCTTCCAGCCCGGCCAAGTGCTTCGCAGGATGTCCGCGCCGCCCACGAACTGGAAAGCGTAATCGCCCAAGTCGAGCATCGACTCGCGACCCGAGAACTCGACTTGGGTGGTGGCCCACCCAAGCAGCAACTTGCGCGCATTCACCGCGTATCGCTCGTCCCGAGTGAAATACCACATCCGGGAGAGATCCCAAATGGCCATCATGTCGTTGCGCCAGGCCCAGAGATTCTCGTCGGGCGCGCGGCTCACCTTCGCGAACGGGCCACCATGCCCTGCGTAGCTGAGCCTGGACGTGGGACTGTTTGCCAACTGATTGAAAGCGGACGTCCACGGCTCCTTGCCCTGATCGACATACGCCTTGAGCGTCTGGAGATCCGAGAGGGTGAGCGGCGTACCCGGGTGCTTCATGGCACGAACCTGCTGTGAGCCTCCGCCTCCCGCGGAGCCGCCGCTTTCCGCCAAATCCTCGCTCGCGTTTTGCTCATCGCTGCAAGAGATGAGTACGGCGGAGGTCAACAGGAGCAGCGCGCGGGCGAAGTTGGCGGTGTTGAACATGTGAGCGGTCATTTCGTAAGGGCAGATTCATGAGCGATGCAGGGATGAAGTGGACGGGATTCAATTGCTGTACAGCAAGCCCCTGCCGGTGCCGCTGACGTAGATCCGGCCATAGACGTTCTGGTCGGCCGCCATGACGCCCATGCCGCCGAACTGGTGAGCGTCGTCGTTGAAGCGAGTCCAGGTCACGCCGGCGTCGTCGGAGCGGTACACCCCCCACACGCCCTTCGCCGCGCCCACCACGTAGACCGCTGCCGAGTACGCAGCGCCGGGCTTGGCCTTGCCCAATGCCACCAGGGTGGCGCCCTGCACGTCGGGCCACGGGTTGCTGCCCAGGATCGACGCAAACTGGCTCAGCTTCGTCCAGGTCGCTCCCGAATCCACCGAACGGTACACGGCGTTGCCGTCGGCCAGCCAAAGGTCGCCCTCGGAGTTGGGGTTGACCGCGAGCGAATTGTTCGAGAAGTAGCCGGGGGCCAGCCCCGCGGCCACCGAGCCCTGGCTCAGCGTGAACGTGTGGCCGCCATCCGTCGACACGTAGACCTTGCCCGGCGTGCCCCACCAATGGGCGCCGGAATCGTAGGCATAGACCTTGTTTGGGTTCTTGCGATCTGCGACCAGGTGGTAGGCGCGGGGGAAGATGCTGTTGATCGCCGGCAGATTGGTCGGCACCCAGGTGGCGCCGTTGTCCGTGGTGTAGGTCGGCACCGAGTAGCCCGGCGCCCAGACCGCCCTGTTGCGCGCGGTGACCGCGATGCTCGCTTCCCCACCCTTGTTGTCCGCGGCGCCCGGCGGGTAGGTGGCGAACTTCGCCCAGGTCTTGCCGCCGTCGCCGGACCACACGCCGTAGCTGGTGCTGTTGCCCAGGACGACGCCGATGGTGGCCATGTACTGCGGGTCCGACCACGCCATGTCGGCGGCAAAGCCGTTGCTCCAGCTGGTGGCCGGCGTCAGCGTCGGCTTGGTCGCGAGGTTGGTGTGCACCCAGGTGCCGATGTCGCCCGTACTGTTGATCACGGGGTACGTGGCGCCGGCCGGCGGCGTGGCCAGGCCCAGGACGGCAGTCTCCTCGATGCCGTCGTTCAGCTCGTTCCAGCTCGGCGTGGCCGAGGACGCGTTGCGGGTTTCCCAGACGCCGCCGCCATGTCCGTACAGGATGTGATCCCGGTTGGCAGGATCGATCTCGATGTCGTCGGGCCAGCCCCAGAAGGGCGCATCGGCCGGCGTATGCGGCATGGTGGCAGCGATCTCGCGCCAGTTGCGGCCGGCATCGTCGGACAGCCGGATGATTTGCTGGCCGCTGAAGCTGCCCCAGGTGTTGGTCACACCCAGCGCGATGCGCGTGGTCGAGCCGGTGCCGGAGACGGACACGCCGCCGTAGCCTGCGGAGTCGTTGCTGTCGAGCAAGGTCCAGTTGCTGCCGTCGAACTTGTAGAGACGGGCGGGACCACCGGCGCCCGGGCCGGTCTCCTTGGTGAAGGCCACATAGAACATGCCGTCTGCGGCGCGCACCATGTGCGGGATGTGATAGCCGGAGATCGGGACCGAGACCGGGGTCCACGARGCGCCGCCGTTGCTGGACTTGTACAGGTTCGAGSCCAGGCCYGCYGTSYKGACGTAGTCCGGSGCGATGGSCGCGTAGATCGTCTGCGTGGCYGASCCGCTGCCCTTGGTGCCGGTGTCGWRSACSACCRKCTCGACGCCCATCGCGCTGYYSAYGCYCAAGRYATTGACCTGGTCCTGGGTCAACYTGGCRCTCGACAGCGACGTGACCTGGGCCCAGGTGAGGCCCGAGTCSGYGCTCTTCCACAGGCCRGCCGTGCGCGWGCCGTAGAACAKCGTCGASGGCTTGTTGGGGTCGACCGTCAGGCGTTCGCCGATGGCCCGGCCGGGGCTGTTGCCCGCCAGGGGAAAGGGCAGGCCGACGTGAGTCCAGTGGTCACCACGGTCGCTGGAGATGTACAGGCGGCCGTCGCCCCCGAAGGTGTACATGCCGGCGGCCAGGTAGACGAGCTTGTCGTTGTTCGGATCGACGGCGATGCTTTCGATGCCGTGGAACCGGTCCTCGCCGCCGCCGAAGCCCAGGCCGTCGGTGATGGGCACCCAGGACGTCGTCGCCTCGCTCCAGCGGTAGGCGCCGCCGACGTCGGTGCGCGCGTAGCGCAGGTTGGCGGCGGTCGGATGGAAGACGAGGCCGGTGACGTAGCCGCCACCGCCGAACTTCACGCTCTTCCAGGTGGTGGCCTGGGCAGGCGCAGGCGCAGGCGCAGGTGCAGGCGCAGGTGCAGGTGCAGGCGCAGGCGCAGGCGCAGGTGC